>JBKBTU010000269.1:0-3347 GCA_046290715.1 Sphingomonas sp.
GGCCGCTCCGCCGGGAACGCCGCGCGCACCGCGTCGAACACCGCGAGCGGAAAGCGCATGCGGTTTTCGAGGCTGCCGCCGTAGTCGTCGTCGCGCCGGTTCGACAGCGGCGACAGGAACTGGTGGAGCAGATAGCCGTGCGCACCGTGGAGCTGCACCGCGTCGATGCCGAGCCGCGCCGCGCGCCGCGCCGAGTCCGCGAACGCCGCGCACAGTCCGTGGAGGTCGTCGACCGACAGCGCGATCGGCGCATTCTCGTGCGATTCGAAGGGTAGCGGCGACGGCGCGACCGTCTGCCAGCCATCGGCGTGATCGGGCGCGATCTGCTTGCCCCCGCGCCAGGGCAGGTCGGTCGACGCCTTGCGCCCGGCGTGCGCGAGCTGGATCGCGACCGGCATGTCGGAATGGCGGCGGATCGCCTCCAGCACCCGCGCCATCGCCGCCTCGGTGGCATCGTCCCACAGGCCGACGTCGGCATAGGTGATGCGTCCTTCCGGCACGACCGCGGTCGCCTCGATCGTCAGCAACCCGGCACCCGACAGCGCCAGATGGCCGAGGTGGATCAGGTGCCAGTCGGTCATGCAGCCGTTCTCGGCCGAATATTGGCACATCGGCGCGATGACGATGCGGTTGGGCAGCGTCAGCGCGCCGACGCTAACGGGCTGGAACAGCGCGGGATTGCTCATGATGGTCTCTTCGAACGCGGGGTCGAGGAGGCGTTACGCGCGGGCGCCGTTTTGGTGCCGCGCGGGCAAGGCGACGCGTGCCTCCAGCCCGCCCCCCTGCCGTTCGGCGAGCGTCAGGCTGCCGCCGTGCAGTTCGGCAAGCTCGCGGACGATGGCGAGGCCGAAGCCATGGCCCTCGCCGCGCTCGTCGAGGCGGACGCCCGGCCGGGGGACGCGCTCGCGCTCGGCGGCGGGAATGCCGGGGCCGTCGTCGGCGACGACGAGGTCGAGCCAGCGCGCATCGGCCGCCACGGCTGCGGCCACCGTGACGCGGGCGGCCGCATGCCGCGCCGCATTGTCGAGCAGATTGCCGAGCAGTTCGTCGAAGTCCTGCGGATCGAGCCCCGCGACGGGATCCCCGATCACCGTCGCGGCGATGGCGATGCCGCGGTCGGCGTGCAGCCGGCCGATCGCGGCGGCGAGATCGTCGATCGCCGGCGCGATGCGGGTGCCCGCACGCACGTCGACTGCCCCGGCACGCGCACGGCCCAGGTGGTGGCGGATCGTCGCGTCGATCCGCGCCACCTGCGCCGCGGCGGCGGCATCGTCGCGCACCGCCAGCGCCAGCGTCGCCACCGGCGTCTTCAAGGCATGCGCCAGATTGGCGGCGGACTGGCGCGCGGTGGCGAGCGCGACCGTGCGATCCGCGGCGAGCGCGTTCAACTCGACCGCGAGGCCGCGCAGTTCGGCGGGCTGATCCTCGTCGATGCGCGTCGCCGCGCCGCTGCGGATCGCCGCCACGCCCTCGCGCATACGGGCGAGCGGACGCAGGCCGAGGCGCAGCTGAAGCCAGGTCGACGCGCCGAGCAAGACGCCCAGGATCGCGAGTGCCGCCCACAGCGGCACCAATGCCTCGCGCAACGGACGCTCGATCACCGCGCGCGGCGCGATGGCGGTCAGCGTCACCGGGCCGGCCGTGGTGGCGAGCGTCAGCCGCCGCGCATGCGCGTCGCGTCCGTCGAGCGCCTCCGGCCCATCATCGCGGCGCAGCGGATCGAGGACCGGGCCGGGGCCGGGGCCGGGGCCGGGATGCGGTCGCTCGTCCAGTGCCGGCAGGTCGCGGGAACCGACCACGCCGCCGGGCGCGTCGATCCGCCACCGCCAGCCGCGTCCCGCATCCAACGCGCCGTGCCGCTCCGCCAGGCCTTCGCGATCGACGCGCCCCTGGCGATCGACCGCGCTCGCGAGCAGCGCGATCTGCGCATCGAGCCGCCGGTCGATCCCTTCGGTCACGACGCGTTCGAGCACGCCGGCGATCGCCCAGCCGGCGATGCCGAGCGCGGCGAGGATCGCGACCAGCGCCAGCAGCAGCATGCGCCGCTGGATCGAGGCTTTGCCCGCGCTCATCCCGCCCCGCAGGTCAGGCGATAGCCGCGGCCGCGCACCGTTTCGATCATCTCCGCACCGATCTTGCGGCGCAGCCGGCCGACGATCACCTCCAGGCTGTTCGAATCGACATCGGCGTCGCCCTCGTATACGCGCTCGATCAGGTCGAGCCGCTCGATCACCGCCTCACGCCGCAGCATCAGCGCGGAGAGGACGCGGAATTCGAATGCGGTGAGCTTCAGCGGCAGGCCGTCGAGTTCGAAATGACCGATCTGCGTGTCGAACGCCAATCGCCCGCAGGTCAGCACCGGCTGCGCGTGGCCGGCGGCACGGCGGACGAGCGCACGCAGCCGCATGACCAGTTCCTCGACGCGGAACGGCTTCACCATGTAATCGTCGGCGCCCGCCTTGAACCCGGCGACCTTGTCCGACCAGCCGTCGCGCGCGGTGAGGATCAGCACCGGCAGCTGGCGCCCCGCCGCGCGCCAGTCGCGCAGCACGGCGATGCCGTCCTTGCCCGCGAGGCCGAGGTCGAGCACCGCCGCGTCATAGGCCTCCGTCTCGCCGAGGTGACCGGCATCGATGCCGTCGTCGACCAGGTCGACCGCGCAATGTTCGCCGCGCAGCGCGCGCGCGATCGCCGGTCCCAGTTCGTGATCGTCTTCGACAAGCAGGATGCGCATCGCCGTCGCCTAGCGTTCACCCTTAAACCGAAACTGAACCGTGCGGTTCAGCGGGGGTCGGGAGGCCGGCTGTAGAGGGTGTCGCATCGATCCACCAACTGGAGAAGAGCGATGAAACGGATTACCTTCGGACGGCGTCAGCAACTGGGTCTCGGCGCGGCGGCGCTGCTTGCGGTCGGTGCCGCGGGCGGTGCGGGCGCGGTGGCGCTGACCCGGCCGAGCATCGAGATGGCGCCGACGGTCGCCACCCCGATCGCCAAGCTGCCGGCGAGCAGCGGCATCGTCACCGTCAAGGGGCGCGTCGCGGAAGTCTATGGCGACCGCTTCGTGGTGCAGGACGGCAGCGGCAAGGCGATGATCGACGCCGGGCGTGACGGTGCCGGTACGGTGTCGCCGGGCAAGGCGGTGCTGGTGCAGGGCCGCTACGACGACGGGCAGTTGCGCGCGCACTTCCTGGTCGGGCCGTCGGGCGAGGTCGAGGCGGTCGGCCCGGCGCATGGTCCGCATGGACGCGGCGGCCCGGGTGGTCCGGGCGGTCCCGGCGGCCCCGGTGGTCCGCGTGGTCACGGCCCCGACGGTCCGCCCCCGCCGCCGCCGCCCGGTGGTCCCGGCG
>JBKBTU010000270.1:0-3268 GCA_046290715.1 Sphingomonas sp.
GAGGCGAGCCACGACGGCTATGTCCGCCGCTGGGGGTTCGTCCACCGGCGCCAGCTGATGCTCACCGGTGACGGCAAGGAACTCCGCGGCGAGGATGCGCTGCTGCCGCAGGGCCGCCGGCGCAAGGTCGGCGTGGTGCCGTTCGCGGTGCGCTTCCACCTCGGGCCGCAGGTCGAGGCGTCGCCCACCGCCGACGGGCTCGCCGCACTGCTGCGGTTGCCGGGCGGCGCCTTGTGGCAGTTCCGCTGCCGTGGCGGCGCGCTGACGATCGAGGATTCGCTGTGGATCGACGGCGAGGGGCGGCCGATCGCGACGCAGCAGCTCGTCGTGCATGGCGAGGCGCCGGCCGGCGGCGCCAACGTCAGCTGGGCGCTGAAGCGCGCGATCTGAGGGCGGGGGCCATCCCCGCCACGCACACGATCGTCATCCCCGCCTGCGCAGGACCTCTCCAAAAGTCCTCTCCGTCATGCCGGACGTGTTCCGGCATCCACCGTCCCGCGGGAGCTGAAGGCGATGCCTTTGCGAAACAGTGGACCCCGGAACAAGTCCGGGGTGACGAACCGATTAAAGCGAGCGAAGTGACTTTCGCGGAGGTCTCCCTTTTGCGGGAATGAGGGCCGAGGAGACCGCCGCCCATACAACTCCCACCTGTTCCCGCGTGCCATCCCCCGCTAGGGGACGCGCGCAAGCCTCCCCCGCTAGGATCATCATGTCGACCCTTCCCATCCGCCGCGCCCTGCTTTCCGTGTCCGACAAGACCGGGGTCGTCGATCTCGCCCGCGCGCTCGCCGACAAGGGCGTCGAGCTCGTCTCGACCGGCGGCACCGCCAAGGCGCTGCGCGACGCCGGCCTCGACGTGCGCGACGTGTCGGATCTCACCGGCTTTCCCGAGATGATGGACGGCCGGGTCAAGACGCTGCACCCGATGGTCCACGGCGGCCTGCTCGCGGTGCGCGACGATGCCGCGCATGCCGCCGCGATGGCGGAGCACGGCATCGGTGCGATCGATCTCGTCGTGGTCAACCTCTACCCGTTCGAGGCGACCGTCGCGCGCGGCGCGGATCGCGACACGGTGATCGAGAATATCGACATCGGCGGCCCGAGCATGGTCCGCTCCGCCGCCAAGAACCATGCCTATGTCGCGATCGTCACCGATCCCGCCGACTATCCGGCACTGGCAAGCGGCGAGACGACGCTCGACCAGCGCCGCGGCTTCGCCGCCAAGGCCTTCGCCGCCACCGCCGCCTATGACGGCGCGATCGCGCGCTGGTTCGGCACGATCGACCAGGGCGAGGCGTTCCCGCCGGTACTGCCGGTGACGATGCGCCGCGCGGCGTCGCTGCGGTACGGCGAGAATCCGCACCAGTCCGCCGCCTTCTACACCGCGAACGACGGCGTCGCCGGCATCGGCCAGGCGCGGCAGGTGCAGGGCAAGGCGCTCTCCTACAACAACCTCAACGACGCCGATGCGGCGCTGGAGCTCGTCGCCGAGTTCCGCGACGCCGATCCGACCTGCGTCATCGTCAAGCACGCCAACCCCTGCGGCGTCGCCACCGGCGCGACGCTGGAGGCCGCTTATGCCGAGGCCTTCGCCTGCGACACGGTGTCGGCGTTCGGCGGGATCATCGCCGTCAACCGCCCGCTCGACGGCGCGACCGCTAAGGCGATCACCGGCATCTTCACCGAGGTGGTGGTGGCACCCGATGCCGACGAGGAGGCGCTCGCGCTGTTCGCCGCCAAGAAGAACCTGCGCCTGCTGCTGACCGGCGACCTGCCCGATCCGCGCCGCACCGGCCTGTTCGCCAAGACGATCGCCGGCGGCTGGCTGGTGCAGGATCGCGACGCGGGCGTGCCGGGCGACTTCAGGGTCGTCACCAAGCGCGCGCCGACCGCGCAGGAGCTCGCCGACTGCCGCTTCGCCTGGACCGTGGCGAAGCACGTCAAGTCGAACGCGATCGTCTATGCCAAGGACGGCGCGACCGCGGGCGTCGGCGCAGGCCAGATGAACCGCCTCGAATCGGCGCGCATCGCCGCTTGGAAGGCGAAGGACGCCGCCGAGAAGGCAGGCTGGGCGACCCCGCGCACCATCGGCTCGGCGGTGGCATCGGACGCCTTCTTTCCCTTCGCCGATGGCCTGCTCGCTGCGGTCGAGGCGGGCGCGACCGCGGTCATCCAGCCCGGCGGCTCGATCCGCGACGACGAGGTGATCGCGGCGGCGGATGCCGCGGGCCTCGCCATGGTCTTCACCGGCATGCGCCACTTCCGGCATTGATACCGGCACGCGCCCGCGCTCTGTCCTGTTTGGAAGCGCGGTGAGACGAAGGGGCCGGGCCGAATCTGGTCCGGCATTTCAAAACAGGCATCATACCCGTTCGTCACCCCGGCCTTGGAGCCGGGGTCCCGCTCTGTTGCGCTGGTCGGTGGAAGCGGGACCCCGGATCAAGTCCGGTGTGACGGAAATCCGTGTGGTGGGACTCGACCGATCCTACCGCACCGGCGACCCGACATTGGGCAGCGTCGCTTCCTCCGCGGATGGCATCTTGCCGAACAGCGCGCGGTCGGAGGGGCCGAACGCCCAGCGCCACAGCACGAAGAGGTAGGTGGCGGCGATCGCCGGTTCGCCGCCGATCAGCTCGAGCCATTCGAGATCGTGCGGCAGCATCGTGAACGCGCCGCCGACGACGATCGCCGCCGCCGCCGCGCCGAGCAACGGCCAGCGCCACGGCGACACGGGCGCCGACAGGATGTGCCCCAACAGCCGTGCCTTCACCACCGAGGTCAGGCCGACGCTGATCATCAGCGCCACCGCCGGCCCCGCTGCCTGCCACGTCGTCGGCCAGCCGGCCGCGCGCATGCCGAGGATCAGCGCGAAGCTGAGCAGGATCTGCACCGCGAGCATGACCACCGAGATCACGAGGTTGCGGTGCCGCGCGGTATAGACCAGCGCCGATTCGCATACCGCGCCGGTCGAGGCGAGCACCTCGGCGAACAGCAGGAAGCCGAGCGCGGCGCTGCCCGCGACGAACTGCGGCCCGACGACGCCCATCACCGCCTCCGCCGGGATCGATCCCATCAGCGCAAGACCGGTCTGCGCCGCCATGATCCAGAAGGCGACCTGGCGCACCTGGTTGGCGATCGCGCCCCGGTCGTTCACCGCGAGGCTCCGCGTGATGACCGGGCCGAGGATCGGATCGAAGCTGGTCTTGAGCTTCTGCGGCAGGCTCGCGACCTGCTGCGCCATGTAATAGATGCCGACGATCTTGGGCTC
>JBKBTU010000271.1:0-3250 GCA_046290715.1 Sphingomonas sp.
CACCGTCGGGAAACCGGCCGCCGAATAGTCGCCGAGCCCGTTCTGCATCGCGCTGCGGCCGACCATCACGCCGAGGTCGGGCCGGTTGATCTGCCGCGACAGCTCGGCGGCGAGCAGGTGATCGCTCTGGCTGGTCGCGCTGGCGGCGATCTGGCGGACGAAGGCGGTCTGGTCCTGCCACTGGCCGATCATGCCGAGGAAGTGCGCGGCGCGCACGACCTCGCGGTTCGCGAACGCCTGCCGCACCGCGGGATCGATCGCCACCGTGCCGATCGCCGGCGGCGCCACCAGCGGCCGGCCCGTCCGCTCCAGCGCCAGCTGGCCGTAGAACTGGTCGCGATAGCCCGCGGCCCGCGCGTAATAGCTGGCTGCTTCCGTGGACTTGCCCGCCGCCTCGGCCGACCGGCCCGCCCAGTAGAAGCCTTTGGCCCGCGTCTGCGGCGCCTGGCTGCCGCGGCCGTAGCGTTCGAACATCACCATCGCGTCCGCCGGCCGGCCGAGCTGCTTCAGCGCGACCTGCCCGGCGAGCCAGACCAGGCTCGTGTAATCGTCACGCTCGCCATAGGGCTTGGTCGAGACGTCGGTGCCGGCCGGATAGGCGTCATCGACCTGCCGCGCGATGTCGTAGGCGAGCTGATACTGGCCGTCCGCATTGGCGGCACGGGCGTTGGTCAGCAGGACCTCATACCATTCCTCGACGTTGCCGGGGCGGGTGGCGAGCGTGCGCGACCGCGCCAGCCAGCTGCGCGCGGTCGGCGACGCGCCCGAATTGCGCAGCCAGATCGCGCGGTCGGCGATATAGCCGGGGTCGCCCGCGAACTGGTCCGGCGCGCGCATCGCGAGATCGGCAGCGTTGGCGGCATTGGTGCGGAAGGCGAGCCGCGCCTCGAACGCCGGGCGCCGGGCGGGGCTGGTGAAGCCGATCTGCCGCGCCGCCACCCCGGTCGCATTCTGCCACAGCAGCGCGTCCATCCGCGCATCGTGGTCGTCGGGCGTCAGCGCCCCGGCGAAGCCCGCCAGCACCGCCGCTTCGTCCGCCGCGGACAGGCTGCCGCGCCGCCACGCCGCGCGTGCCGCGGCCTGCGCCTCCGCCGTCCGGCCGAGTGCCTGGAGCGCGCGCGCCTGCGCGACGAGCCCGGCGGCGGTCTGCGGCGGGAAGCGGGTGAAATAGGCGACCGCGCTTCCCGGCGCGGCGCTCGCCGCCTGCTTCTCCGCGGCGCGCCGGTTCGCCGCCTCGCCCGGCCAGCCGGGATGCGCCATCAGGAACCCGGCATAGCTGTCGAACGGCAGCATGTCGGTCTGCTGCACCGCCTTCCATTGCGCGATGGCGGCGGCGATGGCGCCGTCCGCGCTGTTCTGCGGCGGCACCGGCGCCATGTTCGCCATCTGCGTGCGATAGCGATCGAGCTGATCCTGCCCGGCGGGGGCGGGGGCCGCACTCTGCTGCACGGTCTGGACGAGCGGGGCGGCGGTGACCCCGGTGAAGGCTGCGAGAAGGATACCGATCGGAAGCGTCGCTGCGTGCATGTGGACATCATACCCGCTCCACCCGTATCTGTCCTGAACGAAAACCCGTCGCGGCGCAGCAGGAGCGCAGATTACCTCATGTTTTCAGGATCTATCCCGGCGCTCGTCACGCCCTTCGACGATCACGGCCGTTTCGACGAGGCCGCCTATCGGGCGCTGATCGACTGGCAGATCGCCGAAGGATCGTCGGCGCTGGTGCCGTGCGGCACCACCGGCGAGGCGGCGACGCTGACCGCGGACGAGCATTTCGGCATCGTCCGCGTCTGCGTCGAGCAGGCCGCGGGCCGCGTCCCCGTGATCGCGGGTGCCGGGTCGAACGACACCGCGGTCGCCGCCGCGAACATCGCGCGGGCGAAAGACGCGGGCGCGGACGCTGTGCTGATGGTCCCGCCCTATTACAACCGCCCCAGCCAGGAGGGGATCTTTCAACATTTCGCGACGCTGGCGGAGCATGCGGCGCTGCCGATCGTCCTCTACAACGTCCCCGGCCGCACGGTGACCGACATCCAGCCCGCGACGATGGCGCGGATCGCCACCGCCTTCCCCCGGGTCTTCGTCGCGGTGAAGGACGCGAGCGGGGCGATCGCGCGCGTCTCCGCGCATCGCGCCGGCTGCGGACCGGATTTCGTCCAGCTTTCCGGCAACGACGACATGGCGCTGGCCTTTAACGCGATGGGGGGCAGGGGCTGCATCTCGGTGTCGGCGAACGTCGCGCCGCGGCTGTGCGCGGATTTCCAGGCGGCGTGCCTCGCCGGCGACTATGCCGCGGCGCTGGCGCTGCAGGACCGCCTCTACCCGCTCCACGACGCGCTGTTCACCGACGCGTCGCCGGGGCCGGTCAAATATGCGATGACCCGCGTCCGCCCCGACTTCCCGCGCGGCCTGCGCTTGCCGATGACCTGGCCCTCCGACGCCTCCCGCGCCGCGGTCGACGCAGCGCTCGCGCATGCGGGGTTGGTGTAAAGCATCGCGCTAGGATGAGGCTCGTAGGAGCCGACATGTAACCGTCCCCCCGGGCTCGAGGCGGGGTGACGGGTCTGATGATATGGCTCGACGCTCCGGCAACACCGCCGCGCCACCGCCATGTGCTCCTGCGAAAGCAGGAGCCCAGGGTCGCAAACACCGTAAGCCGTTGCTCTGCTGAATTCTAAGTTCCGGCCTTCGCCGGAACACGGACGGCTCGGGGCTGGCACAGGAATCTCGCCACACTGCTCCCACGTGCTCCCCGCGAAGGCAGGAGCCCTGGGTTTGCGAACGCCGTCAGCCGTAGCTCTGCCTAACCCTGGGTTTCGGCCTCCGCCGAAACACGGATGGCCCGGGGCTGGCACAGGAACCCCGCCACACCGCGCCCACGTGCTCCTGCGAAGGCAGGAGCCCAGGGTCACAAACACCGTCAGCCTTAGCTCTGCCTAACCCCGGCTTTCGGCGTTCGCCGCATTACGACCGGCGACCCGCCATTATCCGCCGGCGCGGCCGGGGATGCCGGTGACGTCCGCCATGCCGTCGTCGCCGAGCGCGATCAGCCAGGCGCTGCCGTCGATGCAGCGCACCGCCCACACCGGCTTGCCCTGCCGGTCGCCCTGGCGCACCGCCTCGGCGATGCCCTGGCAGGGCCGCTTGGCGTCGTCGATCGCGCGGTAGAGCACGCCGTCGTCGAGCCGCTGGCGGAACATGCCGTTCACGTAACGGATGCCATAGCCGTAGGCGGGCAGGTCGAGGCTGG
>JBKBTU010000272.1:0-3245 GCA_046290715.1 Sphingomonas sp.
ATGCCCGATTATGCCGGCGCGCTTAACTACGCCTATCATCTCGACGCGGCCAAGCTGGCTGCATTGCTCGCGCGCCATGGGGTCGACCGGCTTGGGGTCCGCCATGTCCGCGATCACATCACCGGGGTCGATGCGGCGCCCGATGGCGATCTGCGCGCGCTGCGCACCCGCGATCACGGGGCGATCCCCGGCGACCTGTTTCTCGACTGCACCGGCCATGCCGCCCTGCTGATCGGCGGCCATTGCGGCGTCGGCACGGTCGATTGCGAGGGCGTGCTGTTCAACGACCGTGCGCTCGCGGTGCAGGTGCCGGTCGCCCCGGACAGCCCGATCGCCGCGCAGACCAACGCCACCGCGCACGAAGCCGGCTGGATCTGGGACATCGGCCTTCCCACCCGCCGCGGCGTCGGCTGCGTCTATGCCTCAGCCTTCATGAGCGACGACGCGGCGGCGGCGACGCTCGCCGCCTATTGCGCGCGCACCGCGCCGGGCGTGACGATTCCACCGCCACGGCGGCTCGTCTTCCGCTCGGCCTACCGGGAACGGCAGTGGCAGGGCAACGTCCTCGCCATCGGCCTGTCGGCGGGTTTCCTCGAACCGCTCGAAGCGTCGGCGATCGTCACCATCGAACTGTCGCTCGACGCGCTGCTCGCCGACTTCCCCGCCTCGGCGGACGTTATGCCGATCCAGGCGCGCCGCTTCAACGCGCTGTTCCGCTATCGCTGGGAACGGATCGTCGAATTCCTCAAGCTGCACTACGCGATCAGCCGTCGCAACGAGCCCTATTGGCGCGCGCATCGCGATCCCGCGTCCGTCCCCGACCGGCTCGCCGACAATCTCGCGCTTTGGCGGCACCGCCCGCCCGCGGCGATCGACTTGCCCGCGCAGGACGAAGTGTTCCCGCCCGCGAGCTACCGTTACGTACTCTACGGCATGGGCATCGCCCCGCCGCTTGCCGGATCGATCCCGCGCCCCGCCGCCGATCCCGCCGCCCTGGCGCAGGTCGACGCCCGCGCCCGCGCGCTCGCCGCCAGCCTGCCGACCAACCGCGCCTATCTGGACGCGCTGCGCACTACGCCCGAAAGACTTGCCCGATGAGCCACCACGCCCTTCTCACCGCCGAGGACCATCGTGCCTTGCGCATCCGCACCGACGCCGATGCCGCGCTCGGCGACGCGCAAATGGCCTCGATCGTGATGCCGGCCGAATTCCGCCAGCTGCAGAACGAATATCCCATCCTCTTCCGCCTCAACGACCAGCGCGACCGGTTCACCGCCTTGGCGCTGTTCGGCTTCGAGGCGGGGGAGAACCTCTACCTCACCCCGCGAGGCTGGGACGCCCGCCACCGCCCGCTGGCGATGGCGGTGCAGCCGTTCCTGATCGGCGGCGGCCCGGATGGCACCGGCGATCGCCAGGTGCATATCGACCTTGCCTCGCCACGCATCGGCGCCGGCGAAGGCATGCGCGTATTCGACGAGGACGGCCGCCCGACCCCCTATCTCGAACAGATCGCGGAGCGGCTCGGTGCGCTCGATCAGGGCTATCGCGACTCCGCCGCCTTCTTCGCCGCGCTCGAACGCCACGGCCTGCTCGAACCCTTCACCCTCGAGGTCACGATGGACGACGGCGCGATCAACCGCCTCGTCGGCTTCCACACCATCGACGAAGGGCGCCTCGCCGCCCTCGATGCCGCCGCGCTCGCCGAACTCAACGCCGCCGATCACCTGCTGCCGATCTTCATGGCGGTGGCGAGCCTCGCAAACCTCGGCGCACTGATCGCGCGCAAGAACCGGCGCATCGCCGGTGGCTGATCCGCTGCCGGTCCCCGCTGCCGTGCCCGAGCAGGCGGCAGCGGACGCCGCGGCGCTCGACGCGCTGCTGCGCGCGGCGGACCGTCCGTTCGTGGTGCGCGGTCTCGCTGCCGACTGGCCGCTGGTCCGCGCCGGGCGGGCCTCCGCCAGCGCCGCGCGCGACCTGCTGTTGCGCCATGCACAGGACCGTCCCTTCGCCGTTTCGGTCGGGCAGCCGGGAAGCGGCGGCCGGCTGTTCTACGACGATGCGATGCAGATGAACTTCCGCATGATGGAGGCGAAGCTGCCCGACATCTTCGCGCGGATCGCCGCCTTCGCCGGCCGGCCCAATGCGCCCGCGATCTATCTCGCCTCGATCGACATGCACCAGTTCTTCGACGGGCTGCACGAAGCGAACCATATCGATCTCGGTAACCGCGATCCGCTCGCCAGCATCTGGATCGGCACGCGCACGCGGATCGCCGCGCATAACGACGTGCCGCACAACCTCGCGGTCTGCACGGTCGGCCGGCGCCGCTTCACGCTGTTCCCGCGCGAACAGTTCCGCAACCTCTATCTGGGGCCGGTGGACAACACGCCTGCCGGTCGCGCGGTCAGCATGGTCGACTTCCACGCACCCGACCTCGGCCACCATCCGCGCTTCGCCGAGGCACTGGCGCATGCGCTGGTCGTCGATCTGGAACCCGGCGACGCGCTCCACATCCCCGCCCTCTGGTGGCACCACGTCGAGGGGCTGGAGGATTTCAACGTGCTGGTGAATTACTGGTGGCGCGACGCCCCGCGCTGGCTCGGCCAGCCGCAGGAAGCGCTCAATCACGCGATGATGACGATCCGCGACCTGCCCGCCGACCAGAAGGCGCATTGGCGCGAGATGTTCGACCATTACGTTTTCGCGCATGATCCCGACGCGCTCGTCGGGCATATCCCGCCGGCGGGGCGGGGCGTGCTCGATCCGATGACGCCGGCCCTCGCGAGCCGCATTCGCGCCTATCTGTTGCGGGCGCTCAGCCGATGACCCCGCGCCGCATCGTCGTCGCCGGCGGCGGCACCGCCGGCTGGATGGCCGCGGCGGCGATCGCCCGCGTGCTTGGTCGCGCCGCCACCGTCACCTTGGTGGAGTCGGACGCGATCGGCACCGTCGGCGTCGGCGAATCGACGATCCCGCCGATCATCACCTTCAACCGCCTGCTCGGCATCAACGAGGCCGAGTTCATGGCCGCGACGCAGGCGACCTTCAAGCTCGGCATCCAGTTCGACGGGTGGAAGACGGAGGGCAGCGGCTATTTCCACTCCTTCGGCCTCACCGGCAAGGATCATTGGGCGGCGGGCTTCCAGCATTTCTGGCTCGACGGCCTGACGCGCGGCCATCACGCGCCCTATGACGATTACTGCCTCGAGCTGATCGCCGCCCGCGAGGGCAAGTTCGCGCATCTC
>JBKBTU010000273.1:0-3223 GCA_046290715.1 Sphingomonas sp.
GAAGGGCGCGATCTACAATTTCACATCCGGGCTTGGGCAGATGCTCGCGGAGCGGAAGATCCGCGTGAATGCGGTGGCACCGGGGCCGGTGTGGACGCCGCTGATCCCGTCGACGATGCCGCCGGAAGCGGTGAAGACCTTTGGCCAGAACACGCCGCTCGGGCGCGCCGCGCAGCCGGCCGAGCTGGCGCCCGCCTATGTCCTGCTGGCGAGCGACGAGGCGAGCTACATCACCGGCGCCACCATCCCGGTCACGGGCGGGCGGCCGTTCCTGTGATCGAAATCGGGCCGGAGCGGGAACGATCCGCCTCCCGCCGCGCTTGAAGAAGGGTCAGGAGAACGTGCCCATGACCCCTGCGTTGCCCCGATGAGCCGGCCAGCGCTCAGCGCCGCCGCCCTGCGCGACGAACTCAACCAGGCGGCGCTGCGCCTGTCGCTCGACAGCGAGGGCGCGCGGATCGAGTTCATGCTGCCGACGCTCGCCGAGGCGACGGGCGGCGCAGACCACAATTGGGACGTCCAGGCCTATTGCCCCGAACCGCTCGACGATATCGCGCGCAAGGCGGTCGAGCAGGTGGCGGAGGTCTACGATCTCGACCCGCACGCGAGCGACGGCGAGCCGGCGGAACGGCCCGAAGGCTGATCCCGGCCATTGCCGCACGCGTCGCCAGTCCCTACTATTCGTCAGACATTTTCCCGAACGAGGTAGAGACATGATCGACGGCGCCCTGCTGATCGGCGGCGAAGCACGCCAGGCCGAGAACCGCTTCACCGCGGTCAATCCCGCGAGCGGCGAGACGCTGACGCCCGATTTCTCCTCCGCCGGCACCGACGCCGTCGCCGAAGCGTGCGCGCTCGCCGACGCCGCCTTCCCCGCCTATGCCGCGACCGATCCGGAGACGCGCGCCGCCTTCCTCGAATCGATCGCCGCGAACATTCTCGCGATCGGCGACGACCTCATCGAGCGGGCGATGGCGGAAAGCGGCCTGCCGCGCGCCCGGCTGGAGGGCGAGCGCGGCCGCACCGTCGGCCAGTTGAAGCTGTTCGCCGGCGTCGTGCGCCAGGGCGACTTCCTCGACGCGACGATCGATCCGGCGCAGCCCGAACGCGCGCCGCTGCCGCGCCCCGATCTTCGGCGGATCAACCTCGCCGTCGGGCCGGTGGCGGTGTTCGGCGCCTCCAACTTCCCGCTCGCCTTTTCAGTCGCGGGCGGCGACACCGCCTCGGCGCTCGCCGCCGGCTGCCCGGTGGTGGTGAAGGGCCATCCCGCGCATCCGGGCACCGGCGAGCTGGTCGCACGCGCGATCCAGGCGGCGGTAAAGGAGGCCGGCTTGCCGGAGGGCGTCTTCTCCTACCTGCCGGGCGAGACAAACGAACTCGGCGGCGCGCTCGTCGCCGATCCGCGCATCCAGGCGGTGGGCTTCACCGGCTCGCGCGGCGGCGGTCTCGCACTGGTACGCATCGCCTCGCAGCGGCCCGAGCCGATCCCGGTCTATGCCGAAATGTCGAGCATCAACCCGGTCGTCCTGTTCCCCGCCGCGCTCGCCGCGCGCGGCGAGGCGCTGGCCCGCGAATTCGTCGCGTCGCTGACGATGGGCGCGGGCCAGTTCTGCACCAACCCCGGTCTCGTGCTGGCGATCGACGGCCCCGATCTCGACGCCTTCGTCGCCGCGGCGGCAGCGGCGCTGACCGACAGCCAGCCGGCGACGATGCTGACGCCGGGCATCCACGCGAGCTTCGAACAGGGCGTCGAGGCGCTTGCCAGCCACACCGCGGTGCACACCGTCGCGCGCGGCAAGGTGGGCGAAGGCGTCAACCAGGCGGTCGGCGCGATCTTCCAGACCGACGCGCAGGCCTTCCTCGCCGACACCGCGCTCAGCCACGAGGTGTTCGGATCGTCCTCGGTGGTGGTGCGCTGCCGCGATACGGCCGAGATCGCCGCGGTGATCGCCGGCCTCGAAGGCCAGCTGACCGCGACGCTGCAGATGGACGCCGCCGACGAGGCCGATGCCGCCAAGCTGGTACCGGTGATCGCCCGCCGCGTCGGCCGCATCCTCGCCAACGGCTGGCCGACCGGCGTCGAGGTCGCGCCAGCGATGGTGCACGGCGGCCCCTTCCCGGCGACGAGCGACGGCCGCACGACCTCGGTCGGCACGCTGGCGATCGCGCGCTTCCTGCGGCCGGTGTGCTTCCAGAACCTGGCGCCCGCGCTGCTGCCGGCGGGACTCGGCGACGACAATGCCTGGGCCATCGCCCGCCGCATCGACGGCGTGCGTGAGGCGAGCCCGCGGTAAGGCGCGGCACGCCCGGGGAGGCGCCCCCCTCCCCGGTTCGCTCAGGCAGATCTCTCCAGGCGAGCTACCCTAACGCCAATCCGTCATTGTGAGCGCAGCGAAGCAATCCAGAGCCGGACCAAGACGCCCTGGATTGCTTCGCTCGCGCTCGCAATGACGGGGGAAGATCCGTCGTTACCGGGCCACCGGCGTCACCGGCAAGCCGGCGACGCCGGGGTCGAAGGCGAAGAGGTTGCCCGCCTCGGGCTGCTCGGCCAGCGCGTCCGCATCGAGACCCTTGCGCGCGCTCGTCGCATAGGCGGTACGAAGGTCGGGGCCGCCGAAGGCGATCTTGGTGATGTTCGATGCCGGCAGCCTGACGGTGCCGATCAGCGTGCCGGCGGGATCGTAGCGGCGCACGCCCCAGCCACCCCAGAGCGCGATCCACACGCAGCCCTCGGCATCGACCACCGATCCGTCGGGATGGCCGGCGCCGTCCTCGATCGTCACGAATCGCTCTGCGGGGGAAAGCGTACCGTCGTCGCGAATCGTCGCCCGCCACACCGTCTTGCCGAGCGTATCGGTGTGATAGAGCGTCGCGCTGGGGCCGTGGATCGCGGGGCCGTTGGTGATGCACACGGGGTCGAGGCCGCTGTCGGCCACGCTGCCGCCGGCGAAGCGGAACAGGCGCCCGCTCGCCGCGCGCTCGCCGTCGTCCATCGTCCCGAACCAGACACGCCCGGCGCTGTCGGTGGCGGCGTCGTTGAGGCGGTTGCCGTCGGGATGGCCCTCGGGCTGCGCCAGGAAGGCGAAGCTGCCGTCCGCGGGATCGAAGCGGTGCAGCCCGGTCTTGAGCCCGGCGATCAGGCCGCCACCTGCGTCCGGCAGCACCCAGCCGACCTGATCGGGCGCATCCCAGCGCCGCCCTTCGCCGCTCGCCGGATCGAAAC
>JBKBTU010000274.1:0-3161 GCA_046290715.1 Sphingomonas sp.
ACCGGGCTCGGCACGGCGCTGATGATCGATTCCACCCCCGCCTATTGGCAGGAGCGGTTCGAGGCGGACCAGGCGGCCGGCGCGATGAAGGCCGATGCCAAGGTCTGGACGACGCGGATGCAGGGCTATGCCAAGGCCGGCCGCGCCTTCGACCTCGAGGAGAACGAGGATCAGATCCGCTGCGTCGCCGCGCCGATCCGCGATGCCGCGGGCAAGATCGTCGCGGCGATCAGCGTGTCGACCGCGGCGCAATATATGAGCGACGATCGCATGGCGGCGCTGTCCGACGAGGTGCGCGGCACCGCCAACGCGATCAGCCACGAACTCGGCTTCGAGCCGCAGACGGATTGATTCCCAAGGAGAATAGCATGTTGCTCGAAGGCAAGACCGTGCTGGTCACCGGCGCGTCGGCCGGGATCGGCCGCGCCGTGGCGATCGGCTGCGCGGCGCACGGCGCGGACGTGGCGCTCAACTTCAGCCGCGACGTCGAGGGTGCGAATGCCGCCGTCGCGGAGATCGAGGCGCTGGGCCGCAAGGGCATCGCCATCCAGGGCGACGTTTCCGACCCCGCCACCGCGACCGCCTTCGTCGCGCAGGCGGTCGAGGCGCTCGGCCGCGTCGACGTGTTCGTCAACAACGCCGGCATCTGCCCCTTCCACGCCTTCCTCGACATGCCGGTCGAGACGTTCGAGCGGACGATGCGCGTCAACCTGCACGGTGCCTATTTCATGGTGCAGGCGGCGGCGAACCAGATGGTCCGCCAGGGCGACGGCGGCTCGATCATCGCCATGTCGTCGATCTCGGCGCTGGTCGGCGGCGAATATCAGACGCACTACACGCCGACCAAGGCTGGGCTGCACTCGCTGATGCAGTCGGTCGCGATCGCGCTCGGCAAGCACAAGATCCGCTGCAACTCGCTGTTCCCGGGCACCATCCTCACCGACATCAACAAGGAGGATCTCGCCGACGAAGGCAAGCGGTCGTACATGGAAGGGCGCATCCCGCTCGGGCGCCTCGGCCAGCCCGAGGACCTCGTCGGCCCCACCGTCTTCCTCGCCTCCGACCTGTCGAACTACGTCACCGGCGCCTCGCTGCTCGTCGACGGCGGCGCCTACGTGAACCTGCAATAAGTATGACGGCGGCCATGCCGACCCGCCGCGACGCGATCCTCGGCATGGCCGCGCTCCTCCCCTTCCCCGCGCATGCCGCCGCGACGATCGACGTGCGCAACCATGGCGCGCGCGGCGACGGGCGGGCGCTCGACAGCCCGGCCTTCAATGCCGCGATCGCCGCCGCCGCGGCGCGCCCGCACGGCGGCACGGTGCTCGTCCCCGCCGGCCGCTACCGCTGCTATTCGATCCGCCTGCGCAGCCGCGTCACCATCGTGCTGGCCAAGGGTGCGATCATCGAAGCCGCAACCGGCACCGGCTACGACCTGCCCGAAGACAACGGCGACCAGCTCTACCAGGATTTCGGCCACAGCCATTGGCGCAACAGCCTGTTCTGGGGTGAGGATGTCGAGGACGCCGCGATCACCGGCCCCGGCCTCATCCACGGCATCGGCCTGACCCGCGACGGCCCCGGCGCGCGCTGGAAGGCGCAGACCGGCGAGCGGCCGCTGTCGATGCGCCAGATGAGCGCGGAAGAGATCGCAAAGCTCGAACCCGACGCCGCTCGCATGAACGGCCTCGGCAACAAGGCCATAGCGCTCAGGAACGGCCGCAACATTCGCCTGTCCGGCTTCACCATGCTGAAATGCGGCCATTTCGCCATCCTCGCGACCGGCACGCAGCACCTGACGATCGAGGACCTCAGCATCGACACCGACCGCGACGGGATCGACCTCGACTGCGTGCGCGACGTGCTGGTCGAGCGTTGCCGCGTCAACACGCCCAACGACGACGCCATCGTCGTCAAGAGCAGCTACGCGCTCGGCCGTCGGCAAGCGGCGGAGAACGTCGTCATCCGCCGCTGCGCGGTCAGCAGCTACGATCTCGGTACGATGCTCGATGGCAGCCGCCGCACGACGCAGGTCATGGCGCCCGATCGCGACCGCCCGACCGGGCGCATCAAGCTCGGCACCGAAAGCAACGGCGGCTACCGCCATATCCGCATCGAGGATTGCAGCTTCCACCATTGCCGCGGGCTGGCGCTGGAAACCGTCGACGGCGGGGTGATGGAGGATGTGGTCGCGCGCCGGCTGACGATGCACGACGTCACCACCGCGCCCCTCTTCCTGCGGATCGGCGACCGTCGCCGCGGCCCGGCGGGGACCGGCGTCGGGGCGATCCGCGGCGTGACGCTGAGCGAGATCGTCGCCACCGGGATCGACCATCGCTTCGCCGCGACGATCGCCGGTCTGCCCGGCCACGGAATCGAGGAGGTCAGCCTCAGCGACATCCGCCTGAGCTATGCCGGGGGCGGCACCGCGGCGGATGCGGCGCGGCGGCCGGAGGAACTCGCCACCGCCTATCCCGAACCGAGCATGTTCGGCGTCACACCCGCCTGGGGCCTATGGGTCCGCCATGCGCGCGGGCTGACGGTCCGCGGCCTGTCGCTCGCCACGACGACGCCCGACGCCCGGCCGCCCTTCGCCATCGAGGACGCCGTCGATCTGCGCGTCACCGACACGCCGCTCTGGCGCGGTTAGCGTTTGACCCCAACGCCATAAGCCGTTACCAAATCCTACAGACCAATACCACATAATGGGCTGGAGGGGTGAGGATGGCGATCCACGCATTCAAGATGCAGCTGAAGCCCGGCGTGGTCGACGAATACCGCCGCCGCCATGACGCGATCTGGCCCGAACTCTCCGCGCTGCTGAGCGACAGCGGCATCCACGATTATTCGATCTTCCTCGACGAGGCGACGCTGTCGCTGTTCGCGGTGCTGAAGCTTGCCGAGGACAACCGCCAGGCGGACCTCCCCGACCACCCGGTGATGAAGCGTTGGTGGGACTACATGGCGCCGCTGATGGAGGTGCAGCCGGACAACCGCCCGGTCGAGACACCGTTGCCGCTGATCTTCCATCATGATTGAGCGGGACGGCGCCCCCTCCTCTTCGTCACCCCGGACTCGTTCCGGGGTCCACGGGGCCGCAGGCTTCGCGCAGGAGGATCTAGCCGCTTCCCTCGCCGCACGGTGGACCCCGGAACGAGTCC
>JBKBTU010000275.1:0-3160 GCA_046290715.1 Sphingomonas sp.
CGCGGACGCCGGCGTTGATGCGCTGGATCCACAGACCGCGGAACGTCCGCTTCTTCACCTTGCGATCGCGGTACGCATACTGGCCGGCCTTTTCGACGGCCTGACGGGCGATGCGGATCGTGTTCTTGCGACGGCCGTAATAGCCCTTCGCCTGAGACAGGATGTTCTTGTGCTTGGCGCGGGTGGTTACGCCCCGCTTGACGCGTGCCATGTCCTGATCTCCTTACTTGAGGCCGTACGGCGCCCAGGCCTTCACCGTCGCGGTGTCGGCCTTCGACAGCACCTTGGTGCCGCGGTTCTGGCGGATGTACTTGCTGTTGTGCGAAATCAGGCGGTGGCGCTTGCCGGCGACGCCGTGCTTCAGCAACCCGCTGGCGGTGAGCTTGAAGCGCTTCTTGACGCCGCTCTTGGTCTTGAGCTTGGGCATTTTGGTCCTTTCGCTGTGAGCAAGGCCAAGACAGCCGCGGCAGCCCTTAATGGCCGGGCCGTCTGCATGCGCCTCGCTCGGGAAGCGGGCCCCTTAGCCAAGCCGGAGCGATAACGCAACCGATGCGGAACCGGAACGAGTGCCGCGCGCTTCACCCCCTCATGGAGCAGCCCGCGACCGCCCCGGCCCCCGTCCCCGATCCGGCCGTCGCTGCCGATCCCGCGCGCCCGGTGCCGGCGCGCCGCCGTCGCCGGCGGATCGTGCGCAACGTCGTGCTGACGCTCGTCGGTCTCGTAGTCGCGATCTGGCTGGTGCTCTACATCACCAAGGGCCGCTTCCTCAAACACCCCTTCGAGCGGTTCGTCGCCGGGCAGACGCATAGGACGGTGCGCGTCGACGGCGACTTCCAGCTCTATTTCGCCCCGTTCCGCATCAAGTTCCTCGCCGAGCGGATGAGCATCGCCAACCCCGATTGGGCGACGCGGCCCGTCTTCTTCCAGGCGGAGCGGATCGACACGCGGATCGCGCCGCTGTCGCTGCTGTGGGGCAAGCGCCGGCTCTACTGGCTCGATCTGCTGAACGGCGCCGTCGACCTCGAATGGAATGCGGCGCACACCGCCAACACCTGGACGTTCAGCGACAAGAAGGGCGGCAAGCCGCTCGAGTTTCCGCGGATCGACACCGCCACGGTGCGCGGCACCACCGTCCGCTATCGCGACCCGCGCATGCAGCTGCTCGCCGACCTCAAGGTCGAGGACATCCGCTCGACCGATGCGCGCATCGGCAAGGCGGTCGGCGTCGCGGGCGACGGCACGATCCGCGGCACGCCGTTCCGCGTCGCGGCGCGGCTGCTGGCCCCCGACGCCACCGTCAACCGGGGCAGGAACGAACTCGTGATGCGCGCCTGGGCGGCGCACAACGTCGTCGACGTATCGGGTACGCTGCCGTCGATCGCGGGGATCGAGGGCGTGCCGCTGCAGACCCGCGCGCGCGGCCGCAACCTGTCCGAGCTGCTCGGCATCATCGGGGTCGTGATCCCTAACACGCGCACCTACCGGCTGAAGGCGCAGCTGGTGCAGGAGGGGCAGGTCTATCGCTTCACCCGGATGAGCGGCATCGTCGGCGCCAGCGACGTCACGGGAAAGCTCACGATCACCAACGGCGAACGGCTGCACCTCGATTCGCAGATCGCGACCAAGACGCTCGACATCATCGATGCGGCACCCTTCATCGGCTACAATCCCGATATCGTCGCCGCCAAAGGCGCGGTCGCCGCCGCCGCCGCGACCGGCGCCGCACCGCAGCGCATCCTGCCCGACGCCGCGCTGCCGATCGCGACGATGCAGCGCTTCGATGCGGACCTGAAGTGGACCATCCGTCAGGTCCGCTCGCGCAACCTGCCGATCAGCGACGTCGACCTGACGCTCGATCTGAAGCGCGGACGCCTCGCGCTGTCGCCGCTGACCTTCGCGATGGCGCGCGGCAACGTCGCGTCCGACGTCGTGTTCGACACGCGGGTGCGACCGGCCGCGGTCAGCTACGACATCCGTCTGGCGCCGACGCCGCTCGGCCGGCTGCTCGCGGGCTACGGCGTCGCGGAAGCGGGGACGACGGGGACCGTCAAGGGTCGCATCCGGCTGGAAGGGCGCGGTGATTCGATCCACGATTCGCTCAGCACCGCGCGCGGGCGAATCGCCTTCGTCGTGCCCAAGGGGCAGCTGTGGACACGCAACGTCCAGCTCGCCGAACTCGACCTCGGCACCTTCGTCCAGAAGATGTTCGAGGACAAATTGAAGAAGCCGGTCGAGCTGAACTGCGGCCTCGTCGGCTTCACCGTGCGCGACGGCGTGGCGGCGGCGGACCCGATCCTGTTCGACACGACCAAGAACGTGATCGTCGGCCGCGGCGGCTTCAGCTTCAAGACCGAGGCGCTCGACCTCGCCTTCCGCGCCGACGGCAAGAAGTTCAGCCTGTTCTCCGGCCAATCGCCGGTCGGCATCGGCGGGCGGTTCGCGGCGCCCAAGCTCGACGTCATCAGCGACCAGCTGCTCGGCCGCGCCGGGGCGGGCCTCGGCCTCGCGGTGGTGGCGACGCCGGTCGCGGGCATCCTCGCCTTCGTCGACATCGGCGACGCCAAGTCGGCGGCGTGCGGCCCGGTGCTCGCGGGCGCCACGGCGGCGGCACAGCGCACCACCAAGGGCCAGCCGCGCGACGACGTCGGCCGCGGCACCACCGCCAAGGAAGAAAACGGCAAGGCCTCGGGCGGCGAGAAGAAGGAGCAGCGCAAGAAGTTCCTGGGGATCTTCTGACGGGCGGGCGGGGGCGCTCCTTCGCGATCCGCCATTCCGCCCCCGCTCCCGCCAACCTCGTCATCCCGGCGCATGCCGGGATCCATGGACGCGACCGGCCCATGGCAGCCATCCATCAGCAGCCGCAGGGGTCCATGGATCCCGGCGTTCGCCGGGATGACGGAGGAATATGGCGACATATGCCATCACGCCGGGCGCTCGCGTCATCCCGCACTTGCCGGATTGCCGGGAAGCGTCCCCCTTTAACCCCCGGATCGTGCGCCCTATCTTCGCGAGCAATCAGGGGGACTTAATGCCGGAACCGATCCTCGCCGTCGCCGGCGTGTCCAAGACGTACACTTCGAAGGGACGAGGCGGCGGCTTCACCGCGCTGCACGGCGTCGACCTTCCCATCGAAAAGGGCGAGATCTTCGCGCTGCTCGGG
>JBKBTU010000276.1:0-3126 GCA_046290715.1 Sphingomonas sp.
TGGCGCGGTAGCTTTCGTACTGCATCATCTGCGCCTTGCGCTCGAAATCGGCCAGGCTGGTGCCCGCGCCGAAGCGCGCTTCGAGCGCCTGCATGTAGCTGCCGACGCCGCCGTTCCCGGTCTGGTGCCAGTCGTGATAGGCCCAGGTGTCGCTGATCGGCCATTGATCGGCCTTGGGGATCGCGCGGCTCCATGCCTCCAGCGTCGGCAGCGACGGCGTCCCGCTCTCGACCGAGAAGCCGCGCGCATGCTCGGTGAAATATTCGACCGGCGGGCGCCAGTTGTAGGGGCCGGAATTCTGCAGGTTCACGCGGTTAGACGAGCCCATGTAGAGCCGCGTGCCGTCCTCCGTGGCGATCAGGTCTTCGAGACGCTCGTTGAGCAGCGGCTGGGGCACGCCCTCGTTGCGGCCGAACCAGACGACGATCGACGGGTGGTTGCGATAGCGCTTCACCACGTCCGCCGCGTTCGCCATGAACAGGCCGACGTCCTGCGCCTCGATATTGTAGTCCTGTGTCGATTCCCAGAAATCGCTGAGCACCATCAGGCCGTATTCGTCGGCGAGGTCGAAGAAACTGTCGCTGGTGTCCTGGCCGACCCAGTTGCGGATGATGTTGAGGTGCGCGTCCTTGTGCAGCCGGAACATCGGTTCGAGATGCGCGCGGTCGACGCGCTTCATGAAATCGTCCATGCCGATGTTGCCGCCGCGCGCGGCGATCTTCACGCCGTTGACGCGGATGACGAGATAGGGGGAGAGGCCTGGTGCGTCCTTGACCGGGGTGACCGCGGGGCTCTTTTCGGCGCCGGGCAGCAGGCTCGCGGCCCAACCGTTCGGCACCTTGCGGATGCCCTCGTGGCTGCCGTCGACGATGCGCTGCCCCAAGGCACGGGCCTTGGTGAGGTCGAGGCCGACGCGCTCCAGATCGCCCGCCTGATCCATCAGCGAGATGTCATAGGTCACCTGCCGCATGCCGAAGCGCAGCCGTTTGGTGTCGCTCGCCTGGCCGTCGATGCTCGCGGTCAGCGTCAGGTCGTGCAGCGCCGGATCGCCATAGCCGTTGGGCCACCATAGCTTGGGGTTCTTGACGGCGAGCGCGGGAAAGTCGGCGGGCGTCATCCGGACATTCGCGCTCTGGCCGGGGGCGAGGCTGACCTGCTTCTCGACCGCGACATCGTCGAACGCGGCGCGCACGGTCGCCGTCATGGCCTGCGCGGAGGTGTTGGCGACCGGCACCGTGATCTCGACGTTCGCGATCGAATTGTCCGCTTTCGGCAGGCTGGTGACGACCTGGGCATCGCCGAGTTCGGCCGCGCCCGTCGCCGACAGCCGCACGCCCTGCCACAGGCCGGTGTTGCGGTCGCGGATCGAGGGGATCCAGTCCCAGCCCTCGGTCGCGACGAAGGTCGGCCCGTCGAGCATCTGCATGCCGCCGTTCTCGCCGACGCCGGCGGTCAGCGATTCCTCGTGCGCGAGGCCGGGGTGCGGCGGCGGCGAGACCTTGACCGCGATCGCGTTGCGGCCGGGCGACAGCGTCACCGGGAAGCGGCCGCGGATGAACGCGCCCTTCATCGCGCCGACGCGCACGCCGTTGACCCACACCTCCGCGGCATAATTGACGCCGTCGAAGGTCAGCACCTGCCGCTTGCCCGCGGCCTCTGCGGGCACGTCGAATTCGGTGCGATACCAATAGTCCTGCCGCGCAAGGCTTTCGGGGATGACGGTGTTGTTGAGGCCGTAGGCGGGGTCGGGATAGACGCCGCGGTCGACCAACGTCGTCAGCACCGTGCCGGGGACGGTGGCGGCATACCAGCGACCGGCGTCGAAGCCGGTGCGGCTGATCGCCGGCCCGGCGGCGGCGACCTTCGGCGCCTCGGCAAGCCGCCAGCCGTCGATCGTCCAGCTGCCGTCCGCCTGACGCACCGGACCGTGCACCGGCGGCAGCGGCTTGGCGACGGGGGCGGGGATCGGCGCCTTCGACCGCGGCAGCGTCCAGGCATCCTGCGGCGCGACCTGTCCGTACATCTGGCGGACCTGCACCGGCCAGTGCGGACTGCCTTGCGTGAAGGCGATCAGCGCCGGGTCGGGCGGCGTCGCCGCGCGGGTGCGGAGCTCGGCGGGGGACCGCGCGCCCGTCTCGAGCTGGAACGCCGCAATCCGACCGGCGAAGGCCGGAGCGCCGTCGGTGCGCGGCGCCAAGGTGGCGAGCGGGGCGACCGGCGCGCTTGCGAGCTTGCGGATAGCGACCTGTCGGCCGTCGACGAACAGGCGAACCGTGCCACCCTCGGCGGTCGCGGCGATCAGGTGCCAGCCGCCGGCGGTCAGCGGCCCGCCACCGGCGATCGTCCCCGCCTCCGTGACGAGCGCGGGCCTGCCGTCCTGGAGAGCCAGCATCCGGCGCGCGCCGCCGTCCCCGCCGAAGCCGGCGACGCGAACCGGGCCGCGCTCGATCGTGCGTGGCGCGATCCATGCCGACAGCGTCCAACTCTCCGACGCGATCGGCGCGGCGGCGTCGCCACCGATCGCCTGACGGATCGACTCGCCGCCCGCGGGCAGGTCGGCGTTGAACGGACCATAGGTCTGCGCCGTCGCGCCAGCCGCGGAAAGGGAGATCGCCATCGCCAACAGGGAGGCTGCTATCGTGTCGCGTATCGCCATCGTCATCCGTCCCCTGAAGATCCAGCGTCCTGTCGGACGTCGTCGTTGCGCCACAGGAAGCACAGGCGTACTAAAAAGCCAAATTGAAATATGTATTGTTGAGGGCGTCGAGCCATGGCACGCACGTCCTGGTAACGACGGCAGAGATCGCCGGATCAGGGTTCAGGGAGAGGATTATGATTGTGAAGTTCGGCACCGCGTGTGCGGCCATCGCGCTGGCGATCGGCGCAATGCCCGCAGCCGCGCAGCAACAGGCGCAGCCGGCCGCGCAACCCGCGGCCTCGATCGCGCATCCCGATCAATGGCCCGTCCTGCCGATGGGGCTGAAGCGCGACCCCAAGGTCGAGGCCCGCGTCGCAGCGATCCTCGCCAAGATGTCGATCGAGGACAAGGTCGGCCAGCTGATTCAGGTCGATATCGCCAGCATCACGCCCAAGGATCTCGAGACCTACAAGCTCGGCTCGATCCTC
>JBKBTU010000277.1:0-2855 GCA_046290715.1 Sphingomonas sp.
GTGTGGCGATATTCGGGGTGACCCGGCGTGCGCGAGGCGAGTTGGCGAAAGCCCTTGAGGTCGTCGAGCGTCAGCGCCGGGCGGCCAGTCTTCTCGCCGTTCGCGTCGATCTCCTCGATCCCGGCGAGGTGGATCAGGCTGTAGAGCAGCATCGAGGCGTGGCCGACCGACAGCACGAAGCGGTCGCGATTGGGCCAGTCGGGCCGTGACGGATCGTAGCGCAGGAACTGCGACCACAAGGTGTAGCCGACCGGCGCGAGCGCCATCGGCGTGCCCGGGTGGCCCGAATTGGCCTTTTGCACCGCGTCCATCGACAGCGTGCGGATGGTATCGATCGTGAGGCGTTCCAGCGAGCCATCCTCGTGGATCGCGGTGGTGGTGTCGGTCATGGGAATAAAAGCCCTCGCTCTAGCCCTGCGTCGAACGCCTGCACGCCCGATCCGTTGCGGATGCCGCCGCCTTTAGCGGGGCGCTTCGTCCCGTTCCAGCCGCGAAACGACCGCGCCGGTCGCGACATAGGCGGCATCGACCTCGGCAAGGAACAGGCCGTGACCCAGCACACCTGGGATTGCGTCCAGCCAAGACGCTGTTTTTGCCGGATCATCCAGATCGAAGCGGCAGTCGGCGATCCAGTTGCCGTTGTCGGTGACATACGGATCGCCATCGCGCAGCCGCAGATTTGCCCCCTGCCCCAAAGCGGCAAGCAACGACGCCCGCGCGAACGGCAGGATCTCGACGGGAACCGGCACCGCGCCGATCGACGCGACGCGTTTCGATGAATCGGCGATCACCACCATCCGGTCGGAGGCGGCGGCGACCACCTTCTCGCGCAGCATCGCGCCGCCCGCCCCCTTGATCGCGAACAACCGGTCGTCGATCTCGTCGGCACCATCGATGGTGAGGTCGATCCGCGGCACGTCGGCGAAGTCGAGAACCGGAATAGCGAGCTTGCGGGCCAGTGCCTCACTCGCGCGTGACGTGGCGACCGCCCGGATCGCGAGGCCCTGCGCGACCCGCACCCCCAAGGCGCGGATCGCCTGCGTCGCGGTCGATCCGGTGCCCAGTCCGACCAGCATCCCCGACTGCACTTCCGCGACCGAAGCTTCGCCGGCCAGCGCCCTTTCCGCGTCGATCGTCATGACCGTCCTTTTTCCGCACTGCGACAATTTGCGACACATTAACGCGGGCCTCGGGTTGCATTTCCCTCGCGTTCGTCGCCATTGGCCAAGCACGAGCAACCAATCGCCGCGTCCGTGCATTATCGCGCGGGTCGCGGCTGCGCGAGCCGAGACACGACCCCGGGTGATCCATTTGACCACAGCATCGAATCGCGGACGCCGGCGCTTTGCCGGGGCCAGCCCTGCAATCCTCGTCACCGCGCTTGCCTTGTCGCTCGCCGGTTGCGGCGGCGGCGGCGCGCAGGAGAAGGGCGCGGGCAAGGGCGGCGCGGGCGGTGCGGGTCGTGGGCCGACGACGGTGGGCTATGTCGTGGTACAGCCGACCAGCGCGGCTATGGTCACCGAACTTGCGGCGCGCACCAGCGCGTATGAAAGCTCCGACGTGCGGCCACAGGTCAACGGCGTCATCCGCCGCCGTTTCTTTACCGAGGGGTCGCTGGTCCGGCGGGGTCAGCCGCTCTACGAGATCGATCCGCGCCTCTATCGCGCCGCGGTCAACCAGGCGCAGGCCAATCTCGCCAGCGCCCGCGCCAACGAGGAGGCGCAGCGAATCCAGGCGGAACGCTACCGGCCGCTCGCGGCGATCGAGGCCGTATCGAAGCAGGAATACACCAACGCGATCGCCACCGCGCGCCAGGCGACCGCATCGGTCGCGCAGAACCGCGCGGCGCTCGATACCGCGCGCGTCAATCTGCAATTCACCACCGTGCCGGCGCCGATCTCGGGACGTATCGGCCGCTCGCTGTTCACCGTCGGCGCGCTCGTCTCGGCGAGCCAGACCGATCCGCTGGCACAGATCCAGCGGCTCGACCCGATGTTCGTCGACATCCAGCAGTCAGCCGCCGATCTGCTCGCGCTGCGCCGCAGCCTGAGCCAGAACGGCATCGTGCCGACGCGGGCGGTGGTGCACCTGCTGCTCGAGGACGGCAGCGACTACGGGCCGACCGGCACGGTCGAGTTCGCCGAGGCGCTGGTCAATACCGAGACCGGCACGGTGACGATGCGTGCGCGCTTCCCGAATCCGCAGGGCCTGTTGCTGCCGGGCATGTTCGTCCGCGCCAAGTTCGCGCAGGCGATCAACCAGAACGCCTTCCTGGTACCGCAGCAGGCGCTGAGCCGCGATGCCAAGGGCAACGCCACGGTGATGCTGGTCGGCCCGAACGGCAAGACCGTGCAGCGCCAGGTCACCGCGACACGGACGCAGGGCACCAGCTGGGTGGTCACCGCCGGTCTCAACGCCGGCGACAAGGTCATCACGCAGGGCCTCAACAACCTGCGCCCCGGCGCTCAGGTGAAGGCGGTGCCGGCCAACAGCGCGCAGACCGTCGCGCCGCCGAAGCAGGGTGACGGGAAATCGGGCGACGACAGGCAACAGGGTAACGCCCAAAGCAAGGCGGGCTGAACCCGATGATCTCCCGCATCTTCATCGACCGGCCGATCTTCGCCTGGGTGCTCGCCATCATCGTGATGCTGGCCGGCGTCGGCGCGATCCTCAGCCTGCCGATCGCGCAATATCCGGACGTCGCGCCGCCGCAGGTGTCGATCCGCGCCACCTTCCCCGGCGCCAACGCGCAGACGCTGCAGAATTCGGTGACGCAGGTCATCGAGCAGCAGCTGACCGGCATCGACGGGCTGCTCTACTTCAGCTCCTCCTCGTCGAGCCGCGGCGCGGTGACG
>JBKBTU010000277.1:2865-3109 GCA_046290715.1 Sphingomonas sp.
GACGTTCGAGAAGGGCACCGCTCCCGACCGCGCGCCGGTGCAGGCGCAGAACCAGGTGCAGCAGGGCGTCGCGCGCCGGCCGCAGCAGGTGCAGCAGCAGGGCCTCGTCGTCCGCAAGTCCAATCCCGACAACCTGCTGATCGTCGGCGTCTATGACGAGACCGATACCAAGACCAACCAGGACGTCAGCGACTATCTCGTCTCCAACCTCCAGGACCCGCTCGGCCGCGTGCAGGGCGTCGGC
>JBKBTU010000278.1:0-3107 GCA_046290715.1 Sphingomonas sp.
GTGCTGCCGATCTCCAATCCCGCCAATCTCGTGCTCTACGGCGGCCATATGCCGCCGCTCGGCCAATGGTTCGGCTCGTTCGCGCTGCCGTCGCTGGCGGCGATCGCGGTGACCTATCTGGCGCTGCGCTGGGCGGAGCGGGCGCGGCTAGCGGGGTCGTGCGACAGCGCGGTTGAACGCACGCCGCTGACGGCCGGCGGCAAGGCCGCGCTCGCCGGGATCGCCGCGACCGCGCTGCTGCTCGTCGCGATGTCGGCGTTCGACCTGCCGCTCGGCCTGCCGACCGCGGTCGCCGGGGTGGCGACGACTCTCGGCGTCTGCCTGCTCGCCCGACGCTCGCCGATCGCGCTGGCGCGGCAGGTGTCGTGGAGCGTGCTGCCGCTCGTCGCCGGCCTGTTCGTGCTGGTCGAGGCGCTCGACCGCACCGGCGTCATCGCCCACGTCGCCGAGGCGCTGCGGCAGACGTCCGCCGATCCGGTGCGCGGCGCCGCGAGCGCGGGGACGAGCCTGGCCTTCGCGTCCAACCTGATGAACAACCTGCCCGCCGGCCTCGTCGCCAGCACCGCGGTCGCGCAGGCGCACCCGCCGCGGCTGGTGGTCGATGCGCTGCTGATCGGCGTCGACCTCGGCCCCAATTTGTCGATCACCGGCAGCCTCGCGACGATCCTCTGGCTCCAGGCGATCCGCCGCGAAGGCGAGGACGTCGGCTTCTGGCGCTTCCTCAAGGTCGGCAGCATCACGATGATCCCCGCGCTCGCCGCGGCACTGGGCGCGCGGCTGCTGATCGGGTGAGGGGGGCGGTTGCCTAGCGCAGCACCTTGCGCAGGTCGGCTGGCAGCTGGTCGATCGGGCAATACCGATAGGTGGTTCCGGCACCGCGGGTGGCGACCGTGACGGTCAGCGCATCGTGGACCGTCACCGTCTGGCGCTCGCTGGTACGCGGCGCGGGGCCGGCGCCGGCGTCGATGCACGACTGGTCGACGGTCAGGCGATCGCCACGACGCGAGAGGATCCGCGCCCGGCAGGCGCGGGTGTGGGCACCGCTGATCCCGCGCCCGTCGTAGCGGCGCAGCACCGCATTGGCGGGATCGCGGCAGCTCGCACCTTGGGCGACGTAGAAGCCCGGCTTCAGCCGATAGACCCCGCCCGGCGCCGGCGAGCGATCGACGCTCGCGACCGCGCCGGAGGCGGCGAGGGAGGCGAACAGCGGCGCGACGATCATCCGGCTTGGCATGGCATTCTCTCCTTGGGATCCGTCCCGTCGTAGCGGCAGAAAGCTGAACCGCTGCCTTCGGAAAACGCCACGTCTTCGTCCTGCGCCGGTATCGCCGCCCTCCGATCGCGGATTGATCGCCCCTGTTCACGGCCCCGTGCAGCGGTTCGATGGAGCCGATGTCTACATCGGTGCCAACTGACGTATCCTGCCATCCCTCAGATCAGCCTCTTCCCCTTCTCGAAACCCGCACCGGACGCGCTCGATGCGGGCAGGACGCGGAGTGAAAAGGGGCGGCCATTGGGGCTTCGCCGACGTTCGTACGACGACACTACACCGCGGCGATACGGACAGAGATACGCCCGGCCGGCAGCCGCTGCACACGTCGTACCCATTGCGTTGCCTCCCTTGTGCAACGAGGATCGAGTGCCGGATGGTGCCCGTCACACCCCCGAGAACGCGCGGTGCCGGAGCGTACCTTGCGGCGTCACTTCGAACTTCCGGACAAGGCATTGCCGATCGACAGCGCGCCCGAGATCGAGGCGACCGGCAGGATCAGGCGTAGCCGTGGCGCCAGCCCCGTGCCCCCATCCGCGACGGCACTGACCAGAAGACGAGGGAACGCGGTGACGAAGACGAGCGCGACAGTCATCGCCCGTTCGGCGTCTAACTTGGTCCGCCGAGCTCCAGCCTATTAGGTGCGCGTCATGCAGGTCGGCACCATTACGATGATGCCCGGCGCTCGACGTGAGTCTGGATGTACGGCTGCTGATCGAACGGTATCGTCGCATGCCATGGGGTCGACGGGAAGAGCACCAGGCGCCCCTTGACCGGTTGGACATGCGTATAGGCCGGCAGCTCGGTCATGAGGTCTGCGGGAGGCCGTCCGAGTTCCAGAGCCCCGTGCAGCCCGCCTCCGAGGTCCTCATCGTTGGGAACATCGGCGTACAATATCCGCGACGCCGAGCTGCGCGCCGGGGGCGAGCTGCGCTTCACGATGGGGCCGATGCCGAATAAGAGCTGGGGCAGCAGCACGGGCGCACGGCCGTTTTCGATGTCGACGGCGCGGTGAGGGCGCCCCTCAACCGTAGAGCCGCTCGTCCCACCATACAGGTTCGGGCAGATCCCAGGTGATCCGTGCCGCGTCGGGATGGCGCGGGTTGATCAGGATGTTGCGCTCCAGCCGCGCCGGGATCGAGGGGACCAGCAACAGCGCGCTGCGCGCTTCCGCATGCCAGGTCGCGCCGAACGCCTTGCAGATGCCTTCGTCCTTGCCGTCCCAGCCGGGATGATCGGGGGTCCGGAATGTCTCGTAGCGGGTGCCGTTGGGGATGGTGATGCGGATGTAATGCTGGTTGGGCGGCAGCACGCCGTTGGCATGGACCAGCTTCTCCAGCATAGCAGTCGAATAATGTTCGGACGTGTAGATCACCGGACTCGCCGGCGTGTTCCAGCGTCCGGGGTAGAGGCGCGCACCTTCGCTGTCGTAGATCGGGTGCGCGCCCTCGGGATCACCGATGCGGAAGCAGGTGAGGACGCGGTCGGTCGTGTGCCCGGTCACGCCGCCCGTCATGCGCCCCCGCCGTAAGCCGCCCGTCCCAACAGGTTGATGACGAGGTCCGCGCCCGGCCCCGTCGCCAGCGCCACGTCGAGCGGCGGCTTGCCGTCGAGCATCGCGTGCGGGCGGCTAAGAAATTCGCGCGCTTTTTCGGGCACCCGATAGATGTCGAGCGCGAAGCTGAACACCTTGGCGAGCCGCGCCAGTCGGTCACCCTCTTCGCTGGTCAGCCGCTGCGAGGGCGACTTGCGCCGGCGTTCCAGCGTCGCCTTGGGGATCAGTCGGAACTTGAAGCGCGGGTCATCGGGTGCAACGCTGTCCGCCAACCGGTCGAGC
>JBKBTU010000027.1:0-17781 GCA_046290715.1 Sphingomonas sp.
CTATTCGATCGACATGCTGCCCGGCGTGTGGCGGACGGTCAGCCTGTTCAACCCGGTCGTCTATCTCGTCAGCGGGTTCCGCTGGAGCTTCTTCGGCAAGGGCGACGTCGACATCGCGGTGAGCCTCGGCGTGACCCTGGGCTTCCTCGCGCTGTGCCTCGCGATCATCGCCTGGATCTTCAAGAGCGGCTGGCGGCTGAAATCCTGATCCGCGCGGCGAGCGCCGGCCGCAGCACGAGCGCGTTGAGGTCGACCAACGCGTGGACCGCGATCGGCAGCCAGAGCGTCCCGCTGCCCATGTAGAGCGCGGTGAGCAGCCCGCCGCCGACGAACGTCGCGAGCACGCCGAGCCAGCCCTGGTAGCGGTGCATCGCGGCGAAGGCGGCGGTACCGACGAGGACGCCGGCGAGACCCGAGCCGGTGGCGAGCGCGACCAGCAGCGGCAGGTAAAGGCGGTAGAACAGCTCCTCCGCCACCCCCGCCGACACCGCCAGCGCGGCGGCGGGCCATAGGTCGGCATCGCTCGTCGGCATGATGCTGCGCGCGTCGCCCGCGGTCCACGGCGCCTTGCCACGCCGCGCGCGCCACCAGGTGAGGAGAAGGCCGAGCAGGCTGCCCGCGCCCAGCCCGATCGCGACGAGGTCGATCCCGATCGCACCCGGCGGCACGCCGAGCACCCATGCGAGCGGCAGGAACTCGACTGGCAGTCGGCCGATGCCGCCGAGACGCTGGAGCACCAGCAGGCCGAACAATGCGGGCGCGCCGTAGCCGAGCCACAAGGCGCTAGCCCAGCGCAGGTGACGTGCGCGAACGTCGATCCGAAGACGCGCGAACATCCGCCCGCGGCGCAGCAGCGCGATCTGGTAGCCGAGCGTCAGGACGAGGAGGATGGCGACGAGCATGACGGGGCTCCGTCGCAGAAAGCACCGTCTTCCACCACCCATCCGTCATCCCCGCGCAGGCGGGGATCCAGAACCGCTTACGTCGGCGATGGAGCCTCGAAATTAGCCAGTCTGGATCCCCGCCTCCGCGGGGATGACGGGGGTAAGTGGGGCGGAGGTCCTCCCCTCGCGCCCGGCCCTCACGCCGTGCGGTGTTCGCCCTTCACCCAGCGCACCGTGCCGGTCGAGGCGCGCATCACGACGCTTTCGGTGGTCATCTTGCCCTTGCGGCGCTTGACGCCTTCCAGCAGCGAGCCGTCGGTGACGCCGGTCGCGGCGAAGATGCAGTCGCCCTTCGCCAGCTCTTCGAGGTCGTATTGCTTGTCGAGGTCGGCGATGCCCCATTTGCGGGCGCGGGCGCGCTCGTCGTCGTTGCGGAACAGCAGCCGGCCCTTGAACTGACCGCCGACGCAGCGCAGCGCGGCGCAGGCCAGCACGCCCTCCGGCGCGCCGCCCGAACCCATATAGACGTCGATCGTCGTATCGGGGTCGGCGGTCGCGATGACGCCCGCGACGTCGCCGTCGCCGATCAGCATGACACCGACACCGAGCGCGCGCAGCTCGGCGATCAGCGCCTCATGCCGCGGGCGGTCGAGCACGCAGGCGATGATCTCGTTCGGCTTGACGCCCTTCGCCGCGGCGATCGCCTCGATGTTCTCGGTCGGCGACTTGTCGAGGTCGATGACGCCGGCAGGCAGGCCCGGGCCGACCGCGATCTTGTCCATATAGACGTCGGGCGCGTTGAGCAGGCCGCCCGCCTCGGCGATCGCGAGCACCGCGAGGCTGTTCGGCCCTGCCTTGGCGCAGATCGTCGTGCCTTCAAGCGGATCGAGCGCGATGTCGATCGCGGGCCCCGAGCCGCTGCCGACCTTTTCGCCGATGAACAGCATCGGCGCCTCGTCGCGCTCGCCCTCGCCGATCACCACGGTGCCGTCGATGTCGAGTTCGTTCAGCGCCGCGCGCATCGCCTCGACCGCGGCGGCGTCGGCGGCCTTTTCGTCGCCGCGGCCGGTGAGCGTCGAGGCGGCGATCGCCGCCGCCTCGGTGACGCGCACCATCTCGAGGACGAGGACGCGGTCGAGGATCGTGCTGGCGTCGGACATGCGAGGCACCTTTGTTAAACGTGTATAACAGCGGTGTAGAGCGACGCGCGGAGTCGCACAACGGGCTTTCTCGTTCCTCGCCGCCCGGCGGGGTGCATGACCGGGCGGGGAGTCGATCGCGCCCTCACTATCCTGATTCACTCCGTCACCCCGGACGTGTTCCGGGGTCCACCGGTCCGCAAGAGCAACATTGTGCTAGCGTGAGGCACGGTGGATGCCGGAACCAGTCCGGCATGACGGGGAGGAGTTTTCCGCAAGTGTCTGACCACGCCAAGGGCGGACTTAAGCCTACAGCGTGATCGCCGCCTTCATGCCCAGTACGCCGACGTCGTCCGCCGCGCGGATGCCGCCGGGATGGTGGATGTATTGGAGGTTGGGTCGCAGCTCGAGCCAGTCGGCCGGGTGGATGCTGTAATAGACCTCCGCGGCATACTCGGCGTGGCGGACGGGGGTGCCGGGAACCAGCCGGTCGGCGGTGGCGGCGCGCCCGTTGACGTTGGTGCGCGCGACGCCGAAGCCCAGCACGTCGCCCGGCACCGCGGGCACCAGCCCCTTGTAGAACAGGCCGAGCGAGACCTGGTTGTCGGTGACCGAGGTGGCGCGGTCGGCCTGCGTGATGTTGGCGAACATCGACAGGCCGGTCAGCGACTTGCCGTCCTTCGACGTGCCGGTCAGCTGCTGCTGCATCGTCGCATAGACGCCGTAGCGGCTGCTGTGCTGAAGGGGCGCGAGGCCGGTGACGACGGTCGGGCGGCGGGTCACGTCGAGCAGCACGTCGTCGCCGTCCGCCGTCGCCAGCCAGGCGCCGACCTTGTACGATCCGACGTTGCCGCCGCCCCCCTCGCCGCCGCGCGTCCAGCCGAGCTCGACCGGGATCAGCGCGCCGGTCGCGCCCTTGAAGTGGGCGATGAAGAAATCGGCGTCGAGATTGCGGGGATTGATCTCGTAGACGCCGCCCTGGACGTAAAGGTCGCGCGGCAGGGTGACACGGACGCGCGCACCCCACTGCCCGACCGGCCAGTTCTGCCAGTAATCGCCGACGAGGTTGCCGGGCTGCGCGCCGCAGAAGCTCAGGTTCATGAAGTGACAGGAGAAGACGGCGAAATCCTCGCCCGGATTGGTGCGGCCGAGCTTGATCTCGACCGCGGGGCCGATGCGCTGTTCGTACCACAATTGCGTGACGCGCACCGTCTGGCCGCGGCCATAGACCTCCTGCACCTGTTGCAGCGCGCCGAGGCCGGCGTCGGCGGTAAGGTTGCGCCCGCGCCGCCACGTCACCGTCGCCTGGAACGCGCCGCCGGTGAGGCCGACGAGCTTGTCGAGATCGAGCAGCACTCCCGCGTCGAACTGGCCGGTCTCGCGGAACAGCTGCCGCTCGCCGCCGGCGAAGTTATAGCCGCTTTCGGAGGCGTAGCGTGCGGTGACCCCGATGCCGCGCGCGCCCAGCCGGCTGCGGATCGCCTGCCAGTCGCCGATCAGGCCGGGCGGCGGCGCACTCTGCGTGTCGCCGATCAGCGCCGAGGGCGAGGTGTCGCGTGCGCGAGTGACGGGCGTCCGCGGCCGGTGCTGGGTATCGCCCTGCGTCGTGTCGGGCGCCGCCTCGGCCGCATCGGGCGCGGGCGGCGACGCGCCGACGTCGACCTGCTGGGCCTGGGCAGGCGCGGCGAACAGCGCGAGCGCGGCCGTGGCGGCGAAAAGATGGTGGGGCTTGGACATGAGCGGGTCTCGGAGCGGGGCCGGTGGGGTCGTCGCGAGAACGGACCGGTGGGGGGTTGGTTCGCCGTTTGCGATCGTTAGGGGCGTGGGTGTGACTTATCGGTCACGCTGTATGTTAACGTCCCGAGCGTCAGCCCCGCCCCTCGTCATCCCGGCGGACTCCGGGATCCATGGAGGCGGACCGCCAGCGATCGCGCACGCCACCGCCCGCATCGTGTCCATGGATCCCGGCCTTCGCCGGGATGACGAGCTTTGTCCGGGGTTTAGTCGCGCAGCAGGTCGTTGATGCTGGTCTTGCTGCGCGTCTGCGCGTCGACGCGCTTGACGATCACCGCGCAATAGAGGCCGGGCTTGCCGTCGCTGCCGCCGGTCGAGCCGGGGACGACGACGGCATAGGGCGGTACCTCGCCCTTGAAGACTTCGCCCGTCTCGCGGTCGATGATCTTGGTCGAGGCGCCGAGATAGACGCCCATCGACAGCACCGCGCCTTCGCCGACGCGGACGCCCTCGGCGACCTCCGACCGCGCGCCGATGAAGGCGCCGTCGCCGATGATGACGGGATCGGCCTGCAGGGGCTCGAGCACGCCGCCGATCCCCGCACCGCCCGACAGGTGCACGTTGCGGCCGATCTGCGCGCAGGAGCCGACGGTCGCCCAGGTGTCGACCATCGTGCCTTCGCCGACATAGGCGCCGATGTTGACGAAGCTCGGCATCAGGATCGCGCCCGGCGCGACATAGGCGCCACGGCGCACGACGCTGCCCGGTACCGCGCGGAAGCCGGCGGCGCGGAACTCCGCCTCGCCCCAGCCGGCGAACTTGGTCGGCACCTTGTCGAACCAGGGGGCATCGCCCATCACCTGGTTGTCGTTGAGGCGGAAGCTCAGCAGCACCGCCTTCTTGAGCCACTGGTTGACCCGCCAGCCGCCCTTCCCGTCGGGTTCGGCGACGCGGGCACGGCCGGCGTCGAGGTCGGCGAGCGCGGTCTCGACCGCGTCGCGCACCGCGCCGGTGGTGCCGAAGCCCAGCGTCGTGCGATCCTCCCACGCCTGGTCGATGACGGTGCCGAGATCCTGGCTCATGATGCCTCCATGATGTGCTGCAGCCACGGCGCGAGGTCGTGGACGGTGAAGTCGATATGCGCGCGGGCGGTTTCCGGCCCCTGTTCGGAGCCGTTGTCGACCCAGACGGTGGTCATGCCGATCGCCTTGGCGGGCGCGAGGTTGCGCGCCATGTCCTCGAAGAAGATCGCAGTGGTGGGATCGATGCCGAACGCCGCGCACAGGCCTGCATAGGCCGACGCATGCGGCTTGGGCACGAGGTCCATCGCATGGATGTCGTGGATCGCCTCGAACTGGTCGCCGAGGCCGAGGCGGTCGAGCACGCGCAGCGCATAGGGCTTGTCGCCGTTGGTGAAGACGAGCTTACGCCCCGGCAGCTGCGCGATCGCGGCGGCGAGCGGCGCATCCGCCTCCAGCCCGTCCATCTCGACGTCGTGGACGTCGGCGAGGAATTCGTGCGGATCGACGCCGTGATCCGCCATCAATCCGGTCAGCGTCGTCCCGTGCCGGTGGAAATAGTCCTTCTGCAACGCCCGCGCCGCGTCCCACGGCAGGCCGAGGCGGCGCGAGACATAGGCAGTCATGCGCTCGTCGATGCGGGCGAACAGGTTGGCACGCGCCGGGTACAGCGTGTTGTCGAGATCGAAGATCCAGGTGTCGATCGAAGCGAGCGCGGGCAGCATGTCGGGGGGCGTCTAGGCGGCGCGCGCCGTACGCACAAGCGAGCACGACGGGGACTCGCTTAAGGATAAAGAAACGCTGCATGATCCATGGGCGACGCGCGAGTCGCGGGGGACCAGGGAACGATGCGGGCGAAGATCGGGCTGCTGCGAAGTGCAGCGGGCATCGCGCCGTTGCTGCTGGGCGCCTGCGGCGGCGGCGGGGGCGGCGGCGTGAACAGCACGCCGACGCCGCCGGCGGCGACGATCCCCGCACCCACCCCGACGCCGGTTCCCGCGCCGACGCCCACCCCCGCGCCGGCACCGGCTCCCACGCCGACACCGACGCCGACGGCCAGCTACGACACGAGCGAATATCGCGCGACGGTGGGCGCGGTGTCGATGAACGCGCTTGCCGCCTACACCAAGGGCGCGACCGGCAAGGGCATCAACCTCGCCGTCATCGACAGCGGCATCGACGTCAACAGCCAGGAATTCAGCGGCCGCATCGCGTCCGCGTCGCAGGACGTGGCGGGCAACGCCAGCATCGCCGACGAGGGCGGGCACGGCACCGCGGTCGCCTTCACCGCCGCCGGCCGGCGCAACGACAGCGGCACGCACGGCGTCGCGTTCGATGCGACGCTGGTCGTGCTGCGTGCCGACCGCGCCGGCACCTGCGCCACCACCGGCCAGACCGGCGACGATGCCGGCTGCAAGTTCGGCACCGACGCGATCGCCAAGGGCGTCGATGCGGCGCGGGTCGCCGGCGCGCGCGTCATCAACATGTCGCTCGGCGGCGCGACCATGCCGCAGAACCTGATCGACGCGATCGGCCGTGCGACGGCGCAGGGCATCGTCGTCGTGATCGCCGCGGGGAACGACGGCACCGACAATCCCGACCCCTTCACCTCGGTCGCGAGCAATGCCGCGGCGCGCAACCTCGTCATCATCGCCGGATCGGTCGGCGCGGGCGACACGCTGTCGTCGTTCAGCGACAAGGCGGGGACCGGCGCGGCGCATTACCTGACCGCGGTCGGCGAGCGCGTGCGGGCGCCCGACCAGAACAACACCGCCTATCTATGGTCGGGCACGTCGTTCGCGGCGCCGCAGATTTCGGGCGCGGTGGCGCTGCTCGCCCAGGCCTTCCCCAACCTCAGCGGCGCGCAGATCGTCGACCTGCTGTTCCGCACCGCGCGCGATGCCGGCGCGGCGGGCGTCGATGCCGTCTACGGCAACGGCGTGCTCGACCTCACCCGCGCGTTCCAGCCGGTCGGCACCACCACCGTCGCGGGATCGAACCTCGGCGTGTCGCTCGCCAGCAACGCGACGCTCTCCGCGCCAATGGGCGACGCGCAGGTCGGGCAATTGGGCGCGGTGATCCTCGACAGCTACCATCGCGCCTTCGGAATCGACCTCGGTGGGACGATCACCCGGGCCGGACCGCAGCGCGCATTGACCAACATGCTCCAGACGCGGCAACGCAACGTCGCGGTGGCGAAGGGCGACACGACCGTGTCGCTGACGCTGGCACCGCGCGGCAACGGCGATGTGGCGCTCCAGCGCAGCACGCTCAGCATGACGCAGGCGGACGGCGCGCGCGCGATCGCGGGCACGGTGATGCAGCGGCTGGGCGACAAGACCCGTTTCGGCTTCGCCTTCTCGCAAGGCACCGGCACGCTGGCTGCGCAGATGGTCGGCCAGGCGCAACCCGCCTTCCTCGTCGCCGGGCAAGGCGGCATGGGCTTCGACAGCATGGCGCGATCGGCGGGTGCGCTGCGGCAGGAGGTCGGCGGGATCGGGCTGACCGCGACGATCGAGAGCGGCGACGTGCTGGCGCGCCGCGACGCGATGCTCGCCGGCCTGCCGGGCTGGCGACGCTCGCCCTATCAGCGGGTGAGCGTGTCCGCCGATCGCAGCTGGGGGGGGCTCGTCGCGGCGCTTACCGTCAGCAACCTTGCCGAGCATGACACCCTGCTCGGCGCGCGCTTCGACGGCGGACTGGGCGCGGCGCGGGCCGACAGCTGGTTCGCCGATATGGATGCGCGGTGGAGCCTCGGTGCGGGCTGGTCGCTCGGCGGATCGTGGCGACGCGGCTGGACGCAAGCGTCGCTGCGCGGCGGCATGCAGGGCCGCGGCCGCCTGACCACGCAGGCGTTCGCGGTCGACATGGGCAAGGACGGCGTCTTCGGTCGCGACAGCCTGGGCCTCCGGATCGCGCAGCCGTTGCGCGTGTCCGGGGGTGGGCTGAACTATCGGTTGCCGACGCTGTGGGACTATGACGCGCTGGCGGTCACAGCCTGGACGACGCAGCGGCTCAACCTCGCGCCGCAGGGCCGCGAGACGCAGGTCGAGGCGCGCTACCGGCTGGTGATCGGCGGCGGCGACATCCAGACCAACCTGTTCTGGCGGCGCGACCCTGGCAATATCGCGAGCTCGCCGGCGGATGTCGGGGGTGCGGTAAGGTATAGCTGGGGGTTCTAATCGCGGGCCATCCCGCACTCGCCCTCACCCTTCCGCGGCTTTGCCGCTCCCTCCCTCGCCCCTCGGGAGAGGGAAAGACGCCGCAGGCGGCGAAGGGTGAGTGCGGGACGAGCGATTGTAGCGCGCCACCCCCGCCCCCATCTTCACGGCATGACACGCTTTTCCCTGCTCGATCTCGTCCCCGTCGTCGAAGGCGGCACGGTGGCGCAGAGCCTCGCCAACGCCGCCGATCTCGCGCGCCATGCCGAAACGCTCGGCTTCCAGCGCTATTGGGTCGCCGAGCACCACGGCATGCGCGGGATCGCCAGCGCCGCGACCGCGGTGGTGATCGCGCACGTCGCCGCCGCGACCAGCCGCATCCGCGTCGGCGCGGGCGGGATCATGCTGCCCAACCACGCGCCGCTGGTGATCGCCGAGCAGTTCGGCACGCTCGACGCCCTCTTCCCCGGTCGCATCGACCTGGGCCTCGGGCGGGCGCCGGGATCGGACCAGCGCGTCGCGCGCGCGATGCGGCGGACGCTGGAGAGCGATCCCAACGCCTTCCCCCAGGACGTGATGGAGTTGCAGAGCTATTTCGCCGACGACGGACGCACCGGGATCGCCGCGACGCCCGGCGCGGGGGCGAACGTGCCGCTGTGGATCCTGGGGTCGAGCACCTTCGGCGCGCAGCTCGCTGCCGCACTGGGCCTGCCCTATGCCTTCGCGTCGCATTTCGCGCCGGATGCGCTCGACAGCGCGCTCGCGATCTATCGCCGCGACTTCCGGCCCTCGGCGCAGCTCGACCGCCCGTATGCGATGGCAGGGTTCAACGTGTTCGCCGCGGATACCGACGCGGAGGCGGAGTTGCTCGCGAGTTCGCAGCAACAGTCGTTCGTGGCGTTGCGCACCGGCAATCCGCGCCAGCTGCCGCCGCCGGTGGCGGGCTATCGCGCGAGCCTGGGGCCGCAGGGTGCGTCGATCCTCGACCATGTGCTGCAATGTGCGGCGGTCGGATCGCCCGAGACGGTCGCACGCCAAACCGCGGCGTTCATCGAGCGGACCGGCGTCGACGAGGTGATGGTGGCGAGCGCGATCTACGATCACGCCGCGCGCAAGCGCAGCCTCGCGATCACCGCGGAGGTGATGAGCGGCCTCGCCGTTCCCGCCTGACCCCGGCGTGATATGCGGCGCGCGCGAGCAGCGCGTCGAGGTCCTCGCGCGCGATGTCGAACGTTTCGTGCATGTCGGCCAGCGCCGCGTCGATATCCTCCGGTTCGAACGCAGAGGATGACGGCGGCGCCGAGGGGCGGTGCGGATAGGCGTGGCCGCTGACGCGGTGGAAGGCGAGGCCTGCGAGCACCAGCAGCGTCGAATCGAGCGCGACGGGGGACAACGGAAAGCTCCAGCCGAGCGGCGCCGGCCCCGCCGCAGCGAGTATGACGCTCAGCGCGACCGCGCCACCTGGCGGGTGCAGGCAGCGCGCCAGCGACATGACGAGGATCGCGCCGCCGACCGCCACGCCCGCCGCTGTCGCCTGATGCGGAACGGCGTGCACGACCAGCAGCGCCCAGGCGGCAGACAGCGCATTGCCGCCGATCACCGACCAAGGCTGGGCGAGCGGGCTCGCGGGCACCGCGAAGACGAGCACTGCGCTCGCGCCGATCGGCGCGACAAGGAGCAGCGCGCCCGAGTCGAACGCCTGCGCCGCGACGAGGCCGGTCAGCGCGATGCCGAGCGCGGCACCGACGCCGGCGATCGCACGGTCGCCGAGCGCAGCACCGGCGAGGATCGGACGGAAAAGGGGCATGCCCGATGGGTTAGCGGCTGCGCGGCGAACCGCAATCCTCCCCGCACGGGGGAGGATTCAGTTGGCGGCGGGCAGCCTCAGGCGGACGAGGAGGCCGCCGAGGTCCTCGCTCTCCTCCAGGCTGACGGTGCCGCCGTAGATCTCGGCGACGTCGCGGACGATCGCGAGGCCGAGGCCGGTCCCGGGCTTGCCGGTGTCGAGGCGGACGCCGCGGTCGAAGATGCGGATGCGATCTTCCTCGGGGATTCCCATGCCGTCGTCCTCGATCATCAGTTCGACGAATCCCGCCTGTCCGGAGACGGTGACGAAGACGCTGCCGCCGCCGTATTTGGCGGCATTCTCGATGAGGTTGCCGAGCATCTCGTCGAGGTCCTGCCGCTCGACATGCACCTGCAGGTCCTTGGGACCGGTGATGTCGATGCGCACGTGGCGATAGAGGCGGGCGACCGCGCGCTCGACCGATTCGAGGCTCGGCCAGACGTCCGCCCGGCTGTGCGCGGAGCCGCGGCGGCCGACCGCGCGGGCGCGGGCGAGATGGTGGTCGACCTGGCGCCGCATCGTCCGCGCCTCGCGGATCACCGTGTCGGCGAGGTCGTCGGCCTGCGCGGTCGCGGCGTTCATGATCACGGTGAGCGGCGTCTTGAGCGCATGCGCGAGGTTGCCGGCGTGACGTCGCGCCTCTTCCGCCTGGCGCTCGTTATGCTCGATCAGCGCGTTCAGCTCCTCGACCATCGGCGACACCTCGATCGGCATCGCGGTGTCGACGCGGTTCGATTGGCCGGCGCGCATCCGCGCGATCTCCTCGCGCACCCGCCGCAGCGGCCAGAGGCCGTAGAGCGTCTGCAATCCCGCCAGCGCGACGAGGCCGAGCCCGAGCAGCACGAAGCTGCGCACCAGCGTCCGGCGGAGCACGGTGATCTGCGCATCGAGGCCGCTGCGGCTCTGCGCGACCTGGAAGCGCCAATGCACCGCCGAGCCGGGCAGCAGCGCGTCGCGCTCGACGATGCGCAGCTTCTCGTCCGGGAACTGGCTGCTGTTGTAGAAATGGACGTTGCGATCGTCGTGGATGCCGCCATAGGCAAGCCGCCGATCCCACAACGAGCGCGACGGAAACGGATCGCTGCCCTTGCCCGAGATCTGCCAGTAGAGCCCCGAATTGGGCTCGAGAAAGCGTTGGTCGGCAGTGGCGTCGCGGCTGAGGATCACCTCGCCGTCGGGGCCGATCTCCGCCGAGACGAGCAGCGAGCGCAGGACATATTCGAGCTGGTCGTCGAAATTGCGCGTCACCGCCGCGACCAGCACCCTGTCGAGCGCGAAGCCGCCGCCGAACAGCAGCAGCCCGATCCACGCCGCCGCGATCAGGATCATCCGCCGCGACAGCGACCCCGTCGTCCGCGCACGGACGCGGGGCGGGGCTTCGGCTAGCGGCGGCGTGTCCATGCGATGGGTCGATCTTCTGCCAAACCGGTAGAGGCGGTATTGCGGCTCAGGCGTCCGGGTCTTCGAGGCTGTAGCCGAGGCCGCGGATCGTGGTGATGACGTCCTGCCCGAGCTTCTTGCGGATGCGCGTCACGAACACCTCGATCGTGTTCGAATCGCGGTCGAAATCCTGGTCGTAGATATGCTCGATCAGTTCGGTGCGGCTGACCACCTTGCCCTTGTGGTGGAGCAGGTAGCTCAAAAGCTTGTATTCCTGCGCGGTCAGCTTGACCGGCTCGCCGGCCTTGGTGACCTTGCCCGACCGCGTGTCGAGGCGAACGTCGCCGGCGGTGAGTTCCGAGGAGGCGTTGCCGCTCGCACGGCGGATCAGTGCGCGCAGGCGGGCGATCAGTTCCTCGGTCTGGAAGGGCTTGGCGACATAATCGTCGGCGCCGGCATCGAGCCCGGCGACCTTGTCCGACCAGCTGTCGCGGGCGGTGAGGACGAGCACGGGCATCGTCTTGCCTTCCTTGCGCCAGCGATCGAGCACGGTCAGGCCGTCGATCTCCGGCAAGCCGAGGTCGAGCACGATTGCATCGTAATTCTCGGTGCTGCCGAGGAAATGCCCCTCCTCGCCATCGGTCGCGAGGTCGATGGCGTAGCCGGCGCCTTCCAGCGTGTTCTTGAGCTGCTGCCCGAGATTCGGCTCGTCCTCGACAATCAGAACGCGCATTCTTTTCTCCTTCGGAGGGCGGTGCCGGCCCGCTCACCCACCCGACCGCCCATAGCATAGACTGGCTGGGCGGTCGGGTGGGGGAGCGGGCCGGTACCGTATCGGCAAAGCCGATCCAATATCAACGTCCGGTACGGCCGATGATCTGGCCGGTGCGTCCGTCGACGTCGACCCAGACGACCACCCCATCGCGCATGAACTTCAGCGTGTAAACCGAGGTGGAGAAATCGAGGTCGAAGCCGAGATATTCGTAGCCCTTCATCGTCGGCAGCACGCGCGCCTCGATCGCGCGCGGCGACAGCACCTCGCCGCGGCGGCGCGCGTCATAGGCGCGGTCCTGGTCGCTGCGCCGCTGATCGGGCGCCTGGGCGGCGAGCGGGGCCGCAAGCGTGGCGAAAAGCAGGAGAGGCAAAACCATCTTCATGAAAACTGGCATAGGCGGAAGCCATTGAACACCCTGTGAATGGAGCGGTTGCATGGCGTTCAGCCGTGCACGCCGCTTGCCCGCGGGCGCGCCGCCCCCTACCTGCGCGGGCCATGGCCGCTCCCATTCTCGCTTACGAAGACCTCGGCATCATCCAGGGTCACGGCTGGCTGTTCCGCCACCTCGACATCCATATCGGCGCGCGCGACCGGCTGGCGCTGATCGGGCGTAACGGCGCGGGCAAGACGACGCTCTTGAAGCTGATCGCCGGGGCGATCGACAGCGACGAGGGCCGGCGCGTGATCGTGCCGGGCACGCGCGTGGTGCTGCTGGAGCAGGAGCCGAGCCTGGCGGGTTGCGCGACGCTCGCCGACTATGTCCTCGGCGGCGCGGATGCACCCCAAGCCCATGAGGCGGATGCGATCGCCGACCAGCTCGGTATCGACCTGTCGCGCGAGGCGACGTCCGCGTCCGGCGGCGAGCGGCGCCGCGCGGCGATCGTGCGTGCGCTGGCGCAGGACCCCGATGTGCTGCTGCTCGACGAGCCGACCAACCACCTCGACATCGCCGCGATCGACTGGCTGGAGGAGTGGCTCGGCCGCTTCAAGGGCGCGTTCGTCGTCATCAGCCACGATCGTACCTTTCTGACGCGGCTCACCAAGCAGACCCTGTGGATGGACCGCGGCTCGATCCGCCGCGCCGAGATCGGCTTCGGCGGGTTCGAGGCGTGGACCGAACAGGTGTACGCCGAGGAGGAGCGCAACGCGCAGCGCCTGGACGCCAAGCTGAAGATCGAGGAGCATTGGCTGCAACGCGGCGTCACCGGCCGGCGGCGGCGCAACCAGGGCCGGCTCGCCAAGCTCAAGGAGATGCGCGCCGAGCGGGCGGCGATGATCGGACCGCAAGGCGCCGCGAACCTCGTCACCGCGGCAGACGACAGCAAGACCAAGGTCGTCATCGACGTCAGGCATGCGACCAAGAGCTATGGCGAGCGTACGATCATCCGCGACCTGACCTTGCGCGTCACCCGCGGCGACCGGATTGGCATCGTCGGGCGCAACGGCGCGGGCAAGACGACGTTGCTCAAGCTGCTGACCGGCGAACTCGCGCCCGATACAGGCGAGGTGAAGCTCGCCAAGACGCTGGACGGCGTCGTGATCGACCAGCAGCGCAGCCTGATGGCGCCGACCAAGACGGTGCGCGAGGTGCTCGCCGACGGCGGCGACTGGATCGAGGTGCTGGGCGTCAGGAAGCACATCCACGGCTACCTCAAGGAGTTCCTGTTCGATCCCAGCCTTGCCGAGGCGAAGGTCGGCACGCTGTCGGGCGGTGAGCGCTCGCGCTTGCTGCTGGCGCGGGAGTTCGCGCGCGAATCCAACCTGCTGGTGCTCGACGAGCCAACCAACGACCTCGACCTCGAGACGCTCGACCTGCTCCAGGAGGTGATTGCCGATTATGCCGGCACGGTGCTGATCGTCAGCCACGATCGCGACTTCCTCGACCGGACGGTGACGGTGACGCTGGGGCTCGACGGGTCGGGGACGGTCGACGTCGTCGCGGGCGGCTATGAGGATTGGGAGCGGCAGAGGAAGCCGCGCAGCGAGGCGAAGAAGCCCGCGGCCGCAGCGAAGGCCGCGCCCCCTCCCCCGCCGCAGGCCCGGACCAAGCTCTCGTACAAGGACCAGCGCGACTACGACCAATTGCCCACGCGGATCGAGGCGCTCGACGCCGGGATCGCGCGCGACGAGGCGCTGCTCGGCGACCCCGCGCTCTACACGCGCGACCCCAAGCGCTTCGCGGCGCTGACGGCGGCGATCGAGGCGGCGCGGGCGGAAAAGGATGCGGCGGAGATGCGCTGGCTCGAGCTGGCGGAACAGGTCGAGCAGCTCGGCTGACGGACTCTTGATCCTCGTCACTCCGGACCCCGGGGTGAGGTCTGCGATATGGGGATCAGCCCGGCATGCCCCATCGGGCTGAAGATCAGCCCGGCATATCCCCATCGGGCTGAGGATCAGCCCGGCATGTCCATCGTCACGGTGGTGCCTTCGGGGCCGCTGTCGGTGGCGAGCGTGCCGCCGGCCTGGCGGGCGAAGGCGGGGATCAGGCGCGATCCGAGGCCGTGATCGGGGCCGCTCGGCCTGGCCGACGCCGGCATGCCCCCGCCGTCGTCGCTGACGATCAGCGTCATGCCACCGGGACGGCGGCGAAGCCCGACGGTGATCGTCCCGCCGGCGCGGCCGGTAAAGGCGTGCTTGGCCGCATTGGTGACGAGTTCGTTGACGACGAGTCCGATCGAGACCGCGCGATCCCGCGGCACCTCGATCGCATCGGCCGAGCAGGACAGCGCGACGCCGCCACGCAACAGCAACGCATCGGCGAGCGCGCTGCACAGGTCGGAGAGATAAGCGCGCATGTCGACCGCATCGGCCTGCCCCGCTCCGCGATAGAGATGACGATGGGCACGCGCGATGCTTTCGACGCGGGCGAGCGCCGCGCCGAGCGCGTCCGCCGCCTCGCCATTCATCCGGCGGCGCTGGATGTCGAGGATCGAGGCGACGATCGCGAAATTGTTCTTCATGCGATGATCGATTTCCTGCAGCAGCAGGTCGCGCTCGGCGATCTCGCGGTCGCGCTCGCACGTCGCCCGGCGCACGGAGCGGCGAAAGAGTTCGGCGATCGCCACCGTGATGATCGCCGCGGCGATGATGAAGCCGACGGTGACCCGCGCCGCCGGGTCGATCAGGCGGAAGCTGCCAACCGGCGCGAAGCCGTAGTACCACGCATAGGCGATCCCCAAAGCCGCGGCGATCGCCCCGGCCTGCCAGCGCGCGAAGAGGGTCGCGAGCATCATCGCCGGAAAGCACAAGGCGAAGGGGGCGCCGCCTTCGGCCAGCACGTCGAGCACCGCACGCATCAGGATGGCACTGCTGGCGCACAAAATACCAAAGCCGATCTGCGTCGCCGCCCGCGGTACGGCGGGGGCGAGGCGATCTGGCAGGTCGAGTTCACCCAGGCGCGGCACGGCGCAAAGTGAGCCGGAGCGGTCCTATCATGTCAAGGCTAATGACCTAGTCGATCACGAATCCGTCTTGCCGCAGGTTAAGGCGATACCGGCGCGCCCGGCGAGCTCGGTGACATATTGCCAGGCGACCCGCCCCGAACGGCTGCCGCGCCGCGTCGCCCAGTTCACCGCTTCCGCCGCGTCGAACGGCAGGCCGTAGCGCTCCGCATAAGCGGCGACGATCGCGCAATAGCCGTCCTGATCGAGCGCGTGGAAGCCGAGGCTGAGGCCGAACCGGTCGGCGAGCGCGAGTTGGTCGTCGATGCTGTCGCGCGGGTTGATCGCGCTGTCCTGCTCCGCGATGTCGCGCGTCACGAGGTGGCGGCGATTGGCGGTGACGATCAGTCGTACGTTGGCGGGTCGCGCCTCGGCCCCGCCTTCGAGCAGCGAGCGGAGGATCCGCGCCTCGGCGGGCGCATCGAAGCCGAGGTCGTCGAGGAACAGTGCGAAGGCGCGCGATTCGGCGGCGAGGCGGGCGAAGAGCTGCGGCAGCGTCTCGAGCGCGGTGACCTCCACCAGCGCGAGCGCCCCGCCGTCCGCCTGCACCGCGCCGACCGCGGCCTTAACCAGCGCCGACTTGCCCGTGCCGCGCGCGCCCCACAGCAGCACGTCCTGTGCGGCCGATCCGGCAGCGAGGCGGCGCAGGTTCTCGACCAACGCCGCCTTCTGCTTGTCGACTTGCAGCATCAGGTCGAGCGGCAGCGGCGCGAAGGCGCGCGCGGCGATCAGCGCGCCGTCGCGCCAGACATAGGCGGGATGCGCCGCGGGATCGTCGCTCGCAGGCGGCGGCGGCGCGAGGCGATCGAGCGCCGCGGCGATACGCGCAAGGGGGTCCATGCGCCCGCTCATGGCCGGCACGCCGCCACGGCGCAAGGTTCAGGGCAGCAGGCGACGCGCATGAGCAGCGATCCGCGGATCCGCCGGCGCGAGCGCCAGCGCCTTGGCCGCAAGCTGCCGGGCAGCGCCGGGATCGCCGTCGGCGGCGAGCGCGGTCGCATAGGCATCGCACACCGCGGCGTTCATCGGCGCCAGCCGATAGGCGGCCTGCGCATAGCGCCGCGCCACCGGCGCTTCGTCCCCAGCGGCATAGGCGATGGCGAGGTCGGCGAGCAGCGCCGCATCGCGATTGCCGACGGTGCGGCGTACACCTTCCAGCGTCTCGATCGCCGCATCGGCGTCGCCGGCCGTCGCCTGCCAATGGCCGAGGATGCGCCGGCCGGTCAGGCTCTGCGGGTTCTGCTGGAGATAGAGCGACAGGACCGCCGCCGCGTCTCGGGGGCGTCCGGCGCGACTCCAGGCGTCCACCAGCCGCAGCATCGTCGGCTCGTCGAAGGCGAGAGCCGCGGCGCGGGCGTAGACGGGTGCCGCCTCCGCGAACCGGCCGCCGACCGCCAGCGCGTCACCGAGCGCGAGCTGTGCCGCCGGCGCCCCCGGACTGGCGGCAACGAGCGCGCGCGCCTGCGCGACCGCGGCCACGACGTCGCCACCGGTCAGCTGCGCACGGATCGCGCCGAGCAGGTAGTTGGGATCGCCGGGATCATCCGCCGCCGCCGCGAGCGCCGCCGCCGCCCCGTCATCGCTGGCGAAGACCGCGGCGCTGCCCTGCGCGCCGGCAGCGGCGCGATCGAGGAAGATCGCGGCGTTGTCGCGGTCGCCCAAAGCCTCGAAGGCGCGGGCGACGAGCGTCAGCGTATCGGCATCGGCGTCGGCCCTGAGCGCGATCGGACGCAACTGGTCGAGCGCGCCCTGCACGTCGCCCGATCGCAGCAGCGCCTCCCCGTACAGTCGGCGCACGGTGACGTTGAGCGGCTGATCGGCGGCGAGCTGGCGCCAGGTTCCGATCGCCAGCTCCGACCGTCCGGCGCTGCGATCGAGCGCACCGCCGAGCAACGCGGCCCCCGGCAAGGCGGCGATGTCCGGCCCGGCGCGCTGCAACATGTCGCGTGCGAGGCCGAAGCGGCCGGCGCGGGCGGCGAGCACCGCCTGGAGGTACAGCGCCTGCGGGCTCCCCGGTCGCGCCGCCAGCGCCCGGCGCGTCGCGGCGAGCATATCGGCGTAGCGGCCCGAATCGCCGAGCGTGGCGGCATATTCGATCAAGGCGGGATGGTAATAGGCGTCGCGGCTCAGCGCCGCCTCGAACCACGGCAGCGCCGCAGTGAGGCCGTAGCGGGTGCGCACGATCTCGGCCTGCAACGTCAGTGGCACGGGGTCGCCGGGCGCGGCGCGCGCGGCGCGGGCGGCGGCGCTCGTCGCCGCCGCGATGTCACCCGCGTCGAGGCGGATACGTCCCAGGTCGGACCACGCCTCGGCATCGCGCGGATGAACAACGAGCCAGCCGTCGAGCAACGCCGCGGCCGCCGCGGCATCACCCCGTCGCGCCGTGGCCCGCGCCCGCGCGGC
>JBKBTU010000279.1:0-3063 GCA_046290715.1 Sphingomonas sp.
GCGCGGGTAATGCCGGCATCGCTCGCGGGATCGTGCGTCGCGAACCGCGGCGCCATGGCGTCGAGCGCGCGGGCCGCCGCCCACCAGGTGGTCGCGACCGCGGCGACCCAGCCGGGGTTCTCGACCACCGCGAGCACGCCGCGGATGCGGTCGGCCGCGGCGCGATCGACCTCGAGCAGCCGGCTGTCGCCGAGCGGCCCCTGGCGGATCGCGGCATGCACCATGTCGGGCAGGCGGATGTCGCCCGCGTAATTGGCGGAGCCGTCGACCTTCGCGGGCACGTCGATGCGCGGCAGCGACTGGCCGGCGAGCTTGCCCGCCCCCTGCCCGCCGATCGGCAGCGGGTCCGGCACGCTCTCGTCGGCCGCGGCAGCGGCGAGCGCGGCGAAGCGCAGGCGCCGGCCGGCGTGGACGACGAAGCCCGCATCCACCGTGCACTCGGTCCAGGCGACGCCCCAGCGCCGCGCCGCCGCCTTGCACAGCAGCGCGCGCGCGGTGGCGCCGGCGGTGCGGCACGCCTCCTCGAACATCCGCACCGAGGTGGAGCCGCCGGTCGCGATCAGCGCGGCGCGGGTGGCGAGCGTCTCCTCGAACGATTCGGGCAGGCGGGCGAGCGTCCCCTCGAGCAGGTCCTCGAGCGCGAGCGGATTGGCGTAGAGCGGGCTGGCGGGCGCCGCCTCGACACCGACGGTGCGCCAGTCGGCGCCGAGCTCGTCGGCGACGATCTGCGGCAGCGCGGTGTAGACGCCCTGGCCGTGTTCGAGCTGCGGCACCGCGACGGTGACGTGGCCGTCGTCGCCGATCTTGAGCCAGGCGCCGAACGGCGTCTCGCCCGGCGCGGCGACGAGCGTCGGCGGATAGGCGCGCGGCCACAGCGCCCAGGCAACGACGAGGCCAATGCCGGCGCCGCCGCCGACCAACAGCTGCCGCCGGTCGATGCCGCTCATCGGGCGCCCCGGCGGGGGTGATTCGGCGTCGCGGCGCGCGCGGAAGTTGACGAAGTTGACACTACGTCGCGCTCGAAAACGGGGGTGGCGGCGGCGGATCGGCGAAACGGGGCGATGCGCTGGGGGTCGCAAGGACGCATGGTTCGGCGACGGTGGCAGAGGACGCGCGGGTAGGACAGAGGTTTCTTGCTGTTCGCGTAGAGCAGCAGCGCCGCCCTCTCCTCCTCCGTCATTCCCGCGCAGGCGGGAATCCATATCGGCTGCCCGCTCGGCTCAATCGGCGACGGCAGTGGTTATGGATCGCCGCCTGCGCGGGGATGACGGGGTTGCTGCGATGCCGGGCGTCAGCCCGCCGTCCGGTAGCGGTTGCGCAGCGCAACTTTGTCGATCTTCTCCGTCCCCAGCCGCGGCAGCGGCTCGGGGGAGAGCCAGATCCGCGCGGGGATCTTGAACGCGGCGATATGCTCGGCGAGAAACGCCTGCAGCGCCTCGGGCGCGACGGGTTCGCGCAGGTGGAGGATCGCACCGGGGACCTCGCCCAGCCGCTCGTCGGCAAGGCCGATCACCGCCGCCTCCGCCACCGCGGGATGCGCGTAGAGCGCCGCCTCCACCTCTTGCGCGGCGATGTTCTCGCCGCCGCGGATGATGATGTCCTTGGCGCGGTCGACGATGAAGAGATAGCCGTCGGCGTCGAGATAGCCGATGTCGCCGGTGCGGAAGAAGCCGTCCGCCGTCATGCATGCCGCGGTCGCCTCCGGCCGGTTCCAATAGCCGACAAAGTTGCAGATCGAGCGGATGCCGATCTCGCCACGCTCGCCCTGCGGCAGGGGCGCGCCGGCGTCGTCGAGGACCGCGAGCTCGACGAGCGGCGCCGAGGGGCGGCCGGCGCTGTCGGGCTTGGCAAGATAGTTGCTGCGCCAGTTGCCGGTGCCGACCGCGTTGGTCTCGGTGAGGCCGTAGCCGATCAGCGGCGCGCCGCCCCCCATCTCCGCCTCGATGCGGCGGACGTGGTCGACCGGGCGCGGGGCGCCGCCCGCGGCGAAGTCGGTGACGGTGGAGAGGTCGTAGGCGCCGCGGTCCGGATGGGTCAGGATCTCGAAGCTCATCAGCGGCACGCCGACGAAATAGCTGATCCGTTCCGCCTGGATCAGCCGCATCGCCTCCTTCGCATCCCATTTGGGCATCAGCACGAGCTTGCGGCCCATCGCGAAGCTTTGCAGCATCACCGGGATCTCGGCGGTGACGTGGAACAGCGGCAGCGTGAGCAGCGTCGAGGGCTGCTCGGTCGGCGGATTGCCGTCGGCGGTGGCGATGCCGAGCATCATCAGCGCCTGCGCCAGATAGTTGAAGATGCCCTGCACCACGCCGCGATGGTCGGCGAGCGCGCCCTTCGACTTGCCGGTCGAGCCCGAGGTGAAGAGGATCGTCGCATGATCGGTGGCGGCGACCGCGGGCAGCGGCGTGTCGGGCTGGCCGGTGGCGGTCACCACTGCCAGTGCCTCGGCGAGCGGCCGGGCGTCGTCGATCGTCACCACCGGCGTGGCGATCCCCGCCAGCCGCTGCGCGCGCGGGCCGTCGGCGAAGACCAATCCGCAATCGACCTCGGCGATCGCGGCGGCGAGTTCCTCCGCCTGCCACCAGCCGTTGAGCAGGGTCGCGACCCCGCCGGCCATGACGATCCCCATGTAGAGCGCGATCCACGCGGGCGAATTGCGCATCGCGATGCCGACGCGCGCTCCGCCGGCCACACCATGGCCCGCGATCAGCGCGCGGGCGACCGCCTGCGCCTGCGCATAGACCTCGGCGAAGGTCAGCCGCTCGGCGCCGGCGACGAGGAAGGTCTTGTCGGCATGTTCGTGGCAATAATGCGCGAAATAGGCGGGCAAGGCCGGCGGCGCGGCGGCGATGAGGGGGTAGGTGCGCCCGCCCCGCTCCGCCTCGCCGAGCGCCAGGGGGCCGCCCGGTCCGGTCAGCGCGGCCATGGTCGCGTCCATTCGCTCGTCAAGGGCCGTGCGCATCCCGTCTCTCCACTTGGTCTTGTGCCTTTGCGCCACTATGCAGGCGCCACACCTCGGGGAAAAGCCTTGATCCTGCCGTTGCTCGCCGCTGCCGCCCA
>JBKBTU010000280.1:0-3043 GCA_046290715.1 Sphingomonas sp.
TGCCTGCCTTGGCGGCGTCGACCTGATGCTTGACGAGGCCGAAGCCCGCCGAGGAATCGACGAACGCCGGGCAGAAGATCGGCACGTCATGCTCGTAGGCGAGCTTGACGAGGCTGTTCTCCTTCTTGCCGTGCTCGACGAGGTACTTGCCCATCTCGCGGATGAAGGCGCGCGAGCTGTACGGACCGGCCGGCAGCGATTCCGCGATCTCGAAGATCGTGTGATCGACGTGCTGGAGCGCTTCCTCGTCGATGTAGGTGTCGTAGATGCGGTCGATGTAGAGCGAGCGCAGCGTGTCGTCGTCGGGGATCTCGAGCGCCTGGAAGTGCTTGTGGCCGAGGCCTTCGAAGAAATCCATGTCGACGATCGTCGCGCCGGTGGCGACGATGCCGTCGACCATGTTGTTCTTCACCAGCTCGGCATAGAGATCCATGCAGCCGCCGGCCGAGGTCGACCCCGCGATGACGAGGAAGATCGAGCAATCCTTGTCGGCGAGCATCTGGTTGTAGATGCCCGTCGCGCGGCCGAGGTCGCGGCTCGTGAAGCTCATGTCCGCCATCGCCTCGACGATCGGGCGCGCGTCGAAGCTCTTGATGTCGATATGCTTGACCTGCTTGCTGAGCAGCTCGGCCTTGCGGGTGTCGTTGATCGGCGCATTGGCGCCAGCGGTCTTGGTGAGGGTGTCGGTCATGGTTCGCCTTTGGCTATCCAGAACCCGTCGTCGTTCATGATTGGGGACGCGGAAACCCAGGGCCGCTCCTCCCGCGCTAGGGCGGGAGGAGGGAAGACGGTGGACTATAATACAGGCGTTACAGCTTGACGACGTTGGTCGTGCGCCGCTCGCCTTCGGCTTCGTCGCGCAGGTAGACGGACAGCATCGCCTCGTCCGTCGCGGTCACGACGTCGCCGGTGCCGAAGCCGTTGAACTGCGTGCGCATCGCCTGGCCATAGGCGCCGAGCATGCCGATCTCGATATAATCGCCGGTGTTGGTGTCCGCGGGCAGCGGAAAGGGGCCGGCCATGTAATCGAGGTCGTCGCAGGTCGGACCCCAGAAGGCGAAATCCATGTCGCGCGCATCCGACTCCGGCTCGCGCAGCAGCTGCACCGGATACTTCCAGCCGATATGCGCCGCATCGAACAACGTGCCATAGGCGCCGTCGTTGATGTAGAGCTCGGACCCGCGGCGACGCTCGACGCGCGCCACGACCGAAGCATATTCGGCGCACAGCGCCCGGCCCGGCTCCGCCCACAATTCGGCGGAATAGCTGATCGGCAGGCTTTCGAACGCGCGGTGGATCGTCTCGAAAAAGCGCTCCAGCGGCGGCGGGGTCATGCCCGGATAGGCCGAGGGGAAGCCGCCGCCGACGTCGATGACGTCGACCGTCACCGCCGCGTCGACGATCGCCGCACGCACCCGCTCCATCGCGTTGGCATAGGCGTCCGGCGACATCGTCTGGCTGCCGACGTGGAAGCAGATGCCGAGCGCGTCCGCCACCTGGCGGGTCGCGATCAGCAGGTCCTTCGCCTCCGCCTGGCCGACGCCGAACTTCGAGCCCAGGCTGAGCTTGGCATATTCGGACGACACGCGCAGCCGCACGCACAGAGTGAGGTCGGTCGCACCGTCGGTGGCACGCACGATCTTCTCGAGCTCCTCAAGGCTGTCGAGCGAAAAGGTCTTCACGCCGTGGACGAAATACGCCTCGGCGATCGCCTCTTCCGACTTCACCGGATGCATGAAGCAGCACACCGCCTGGGGCAGCGTCGCCTTGACCAGGCGCACCTCCGCGATCGACGCGGTGTCGTAATGGGTGATGCCGTTGTCCCAGAGGATCTGGAGCAAGGCCGCGCTCGGGTTCGCCTTCACCGCATACATCGAGCGACCCGGAAACTTCTCGACGAAGAATCGGGCTGCCCGCGCAGCAGCGTGCGGACGAACGAGCGTCACCGGATCGACCGGGCGGCTCTGGGCGATGTCGATGCCTCCGGCAACGGGCGCGGCAGCGGTCGAACGGGGCGCTAGCCCCAGCGCGCTATGGTGCTTGGCCAATTCAAGGGACCTCCAATTGCCTCACGGCATACGGTGACAAAAGCTGCCTTGCGGTTGGAAGTCCCATGGGGCAGCGGAGGCGCGATCTATGGTCGTCCGACCCCCATGTAAAGTGGGTTAGCGCACGAAAGGATGAAAAGTGACGATTCTGCGACAACCGACGCGCGCCGGGGTGCGCGACGCCGCCGAGAAGATCGCCCGCATCCTGCCGCCGACGCCGCTTTATACGTTGCCGATCAGAGGGATAGACGTCGCGTTCAAGGCGGAGTCGCTGCAGCCGATCGGGGCGTTCAAGATCCGCGGCGCCTGGCACCGGCTGACCGCCTTGGACGAGGAGGCGCGCCGCCGCGGGGTGGTCGCCTTCTCGTCGGGCAATCACGCGCAAGGCATCGCCTGGGCGGCGAAGAGGCTGGGCGTGCCGGCGACGATCGTGATGCCGGCCGACGCGCCACGCGCCAAGCTGGAGGGGACGCTGGCGCTGGGGGCGGAGGTGGTCCGTTACGACCGCGCGACCGAGAGCCGCGAACAGATCGCCGCGCGACTCGCCGAAGCGCGAGGGGCGACGCTGGTGCCGAGTTTCGACGATCCGTGGGTCATAGAGGGGCAGGGGAGCGCCGGCCTGGAGTCGGAGGCGCAGATGGCCGCGCTTGGCCTGCCCGCGCCGGCGCGGGTGGTGGTGCCGTGCGGCGGCGGCGGCCTGGCGGCGGGGATCGCGCTGGGGCTGAAGGACGCCGCGATCACCGTGGTCGAACCGGAGGGGTGGGACGACATGCGTCGCAGCCTGGAGGCGTCGTGGATCGAACCGGTCGGCGCCAATCCGCCGCCCACCGCGTGCGATTCGCTCCAGACGCAGCGCGTGTCGCCGCTGACCTTCGACGTGCTGTCGCGGCGCGATGCGACCGGCGTCGCGGTGAGCGAAGCGGAGACGGCGGCGGCGCAGCGCTGGGCGGCGGAGCATCTGCGGTTGGTGATCGAGCCGGGCGGCGCGGTGGCGC
>JBKBTU010000281.1:0-3022 GCA_046290715.1 Sphingomonas sp.
TCGAAATAGACTTCGGTCTTGCCCGATCCGGTGACGCCGTCGAGCAACGTCGGGTGGAAGTCATGCGCGGCGACGTGTGCGACGAGCGTATCGGCGGCGGCCCGCTGCGCCTCGGCGAGCGTCGGCGGGCCGAAACCGGGGTCTGGGTGCGGGTAGGGGCTGTCGATATCGACCTCCACCGCCTCGATCGCGCCGGATTTGACGAGGCCGCGGATCACCGCGTCGGAGACGTCGGCGATGCTGGCGAGCTCGCGGATCAGGCCCTGGCGATCGCCGATCCGCTCGAGGGCCTGTTCGCGCTGCGGGGTGAGGCGGGGCGGCACGACGCCCGTGGCGCGATATTCGGTCGCGGTCCTGGCGCCCTCCAGCGCTGATGTCGAGGCGAGCGCCATGCGGACCACCGCGGCGGGCGGTGCCAGATAATAGTCCGCGGTCCACTCGACCAGCCGGCGCAGCGGCGCGGCAAGCGGCGGCACGTCCACGACGCCGAGCAGCGGACGGAGGCGATTGTCACCGACCTCGGCATCGGAGGGCAGGCGCTCGGGCTCCCACACCACGCCGAGCAACTGCCGCGGCCCCAGCGGCGCGATGACGATCGAGCCCGGCTCGACATGCGTGCCGGCCGGCACGCGATAATCGAGCGGGCCGAGCGCGGAATTAAGGACGAGGACGCGGGCGCGCGAGGACATGGCACGCCCCATATGGGGGCTCGGCGACTCGGCGTGAAGCGCTAAGCCGCCTTGCGCGGTGCCGCCGGCCTCCGCCCGCCGACCCGCGCGCGCTTGGCGGCGTAGAGCACGGCATCGGCGCGCCGGGCGAAATCGCGCAACGAATGGCAGTCGCCGTCGAACAGCGCCATGCCGACCGAGCCGGCGCTGGTCATCGTGATCCCGCCCGCTTCCACCGTGACGCGCAGCGCGGCTTCGATGTCGGCCCGCAGCTGATCGGCCCGTGTGATCCTGGCGGGATCGGTGACGATGATCGCGAATTCGTCGCCGCCGATCCGCGCCGCGAAACAGTCGCGCAGCCACGGCTGCGTGAGCGCCGCGCCGGTCAGGCGGAGCACCTCGTCGCCGGCGTCGTGCCCGAGCGAATCGTTGATCCCCTTGAACCCGTCGAGATCGATGAGGGCGAGCATCAACGGCGAGCCGTCGGCGCGCGCGCGCGTCATCGCCGCATCCAGTTCGCGGTCGAAGGCGGCGCGATTGGCGATGCCGGTCAGCGCGTCCGTGTCGGCCGACCGACGCAGCCGGACTTCGAGCGCGTGCCGGTCGGTGATGTCCTGGAACACCCCGACCAGCGCCGCCACCGCCCCGTCGACGGTCTCCGCCTCCGCCGCGGCACGGACGCGGCGCAGCCGTCCGTCGGCGGTGACGAGATCGGTCTCGAATTCGAACGGCGCGCCCGTCTCTATCGTGCGGGCGATCGTTTCGCTGACCATCGCGCGGGCGTGCGGCGGATAATAATCGAGCGCGTTCGACAGCGGCGGCACCTCGCCGATCGGCAGGCCGTGGATGCGGAACACGTTGTCCGACCATTCGAGCGTCGAATCGTCGAGCGACAGCCGCCACGATCCGATCATCGCGATCCGCTCGGCCTGGCGGAAGATGCGGTCGTTGCGTGCGAGCCGGCCGACCATCTCCTCGCCCGCGGTCGCGATCCGCACCGCCTCGAGCGCAGTACGCCGCGCGGCGATCAGCGCCTCGGCGAGGCTGGCGAGATGCTTGAGCGCAGCGTCGCCGGCCGCGTTGAGCGATCGCGGGCTGGTGTCGAGCACGCACAGCGTGCCGATCGGTTGGCGGACACCTTGTCCGTCGGCGACGTGGATCGCGGTGCCGGCGTAGAAGCGCATGCCGCCTTCGGTGACCAGCGGATTGTCGTGGAAGCGCGGATCCGTGCCGAGGTCGTCGACGATCAGCGGCACCGCCTCGCGGATCGTGCGGTCGCAAAAAGCGATGTCGCGGTCGAGCTCGGACGGGCCAGGCGTGGTGCGCGCCTTGATCCACAGGCGGTCGCGGTCGATCAGCGTGATCAGCGCCGTCGGGCAGCCCAGCAACTCCGCGGCCAGCGCCACCACCGCATCGAATTCGCGCTCGGGTTCGCTGTCGAGCAGCGCCAGCGCGTGCAGGGCGGCGAGGCGGCTGGCTTCGTCATACGGCAGGCCGGGCGGGGACGCGGGGATACTCATGACCCGGCTCTCATGCCCTGCGAGACGTTAAAATGTCCTTTTCCGTATCGTTGGAAGGGCGCAGAGACGCGATGCGATGAGCGACGCCGAACCCCCGCTGTCGATGCAATGGGCCGCGCATCTGGCGCGCGACCGGCGGCGATCTGCGCATACGGTGCGCGCCTATCAGGCGACCGCGGAGCGGCTGATCGCCTTCCTGCAAAGCCATTGGGGGGAACGCGTCGAGGGCGATGCGCTGGGGCGCGTCACCGCTGCGGACTTGCGCGCCTTTCTCGCCGCGCGGCGTGGCGAGGGGCTCGGCAACGCCTCGGCGGCGCGCGAACTGTCGGCGGTGCGCGGCTTCCTCGCGTTCGCGGTGCCCGCGGCGGAACGGCCGCGGTTGCGCGGCCCGCGCGTCAAGAAGGGCATTCCGCGCCCGATCGCGCCCGCCGAGGCGGTGGCGCTGGCGCAGGGGGTGGCGGACGAGGCGGCGGAGCCGTGGATCAGTGCGCGCGACTGGGCGGTGCTGTTGCTGCTCTACGGCGCGGGGCTGCGCATCGGCGAGGCAATCGCGCTGCCCGCCGGCATCCTGCCGCTCGGCGACACGCTGGCGGTGACGGGCAAGCGCGGCAAGACGCGGATCGTGCCGCTGTTGCCGCAAGTGCGCGCCGCGATCGAGGCCTATGCCGCCGCATGCCCGTGGGTGACGCAACCCGCCGAGCCGCTGTTCCGCGGCGCCAAGGGCGGGCCACTGGCACCGGGCATGATCCGACGCGCGGTCCAGCGCGCGCGGGGCGGTCTGGGCCTCGGCGAGCGTACGACGCCGCATGCGCTGCGGCATAGTTTCGCCACGCA
>JBKBTU010000282.1:0-977 GCA_046290715.1 Sphingomonas sp.
CGGTCTTTCGCGTCTCGTACCACAGCGCCACGGTGCGGGCCGCGCCGCCCCCCGCCGGCTCCAGCCAGATCGCGACATAGGGCCGGTGATATTCCGCCACGTCGTGCTTCGGGATGGTGACGGTGACGGTGGCGGCGCCCGCCGGTGCGGCGATGACGCCGCCGAGCAGGGCAAAGGTCGATGAACGCATGGCATTCCCCCTAGTGGATGAAGAGCAGGATCAGGCCGGCCGGGATCGCGACGCCGGCGGCGACGATCGGCCAGGTCGCGCGCCGGTGGCGGGCGTGCAGCTGGAGCAGCAGCAGCCCCGTGAGCGTGAAGACGATGCAGGCGCCGGCGAAGACGTCGAGGAACCAGCTCCACGCCGTGCCCGCGTTGCGCCCCTTGTGGAGGTCGTTGAGCCAGGCGATCCAGCCGCGGCTGGTGACCTCGGAGGTGATCGCGCCGGTCGTCCGGTCGATGCTGACCCAGGCGTCGCCGCCGGGGCGCGGCAGCGCGACATAGACGTCGCTGTCGGACCATTCGCCCGGCCGGCCCGCTGGGTCGAGCCCGACCGCCTGCTCGACCGCGGCGGCGACGCGCGGCGGCAGCGGGCTGTCGGCGGCGGCGCCCTTGAGCGCGCGCAGCAGCGGCGGCGGCAGCGTCCCCGCCTTGTCGGTGACGACCGGCGTCGCGGGGATGGCGGCGGCGTGGTTGAGCGTGATGCCGGTCACCGCGAACAGCAGCATGCCGACCAGCGACACCGCCGCGCTCATCCAGTGCCAAGTGTGCAGCTGCTTCAGCCACCAGCCGCGCCATTTGCGCTTGGGCTTGCGGGCGGCGGGAGCGGATTCGGGGCGGGTCACCCCCTTCGACTAGCGGGGCACGGCCTCGACTTCAACACTCTTGCGAATGATTATCATCCGCACGACCTTGCCTGACGGTGCCGGCCCGCTCCCCCTGCCGGCTGCCCATCGGGATACCGTGTGGGTGGCCGG
>JBKBTU010000282.1:987-2998 GCA_046290715.1 Sphingomonas sp.
GGGGGGGGGGGGGGGGGGCCGCCCCCCCCCACCGCGGCGAACGTGCTCTTACGCACGTTCAGAGATAGCGCATCCACCACTGCCCGCTGGCGCGCTTGCGGGCTGCGAACCAGCGCGTCGCCAGCCAGAGCGGCGGCGCGAGCAGCGCGGCGATCAGCCACAGCCAGGCGACGCCGGGGACGTCCGTCGTCCCGCTGGCGAGGCGCAGCAGGTGCAGCGTGTAGATATGCAGCACGTAGAAGAAGAGCGGCGCGCCGCCCAGCACGGCGAGCCAGCGCCCCTGCCGCTCCGGCCAGAGCGCGAGCAGCGCCGTGCCGATGCCGAGCGTCAGCAGCACGAAATCGAGCGATGGCGGGTATTTGGTGACGTTGAGGAACGCCATCAGCGTGCCCAGCGGCGTGGCGCCCGCGACCCAGGGCGTGGGATCACCATAGCCGTTCATCCCGCGCATGACGGCGAACGCGAGCAGCAACCCCGCCGCCGTCGTCGCGAGCAGCCGCCTGCGCCGCGCGGCCGGCATGCTCGCGGCGAACCACGGCCCCACCGCATAGCCCAGCGCGATGACCCCGATCCAGGGCACCACCGGATAGGAGGTCCGCGCCCGCACGCCATCCCACAGGTCGATATAGCCGCGGTCGTGCAGCATCGCCCATACCACATGCCCTCGCTCGCCGGGCGCAAAGGCGATCGGGTCGAGCAGATTGTGCCCGGCAACGATGACGGCGCCGATCGCGACGATCCACGCGCGCGGCAGATGGACGAGCGCGGCGAGCGCGATCATCGACCAGCCGATCGCCCAGATCACCTGCAGGAACACGGTCGGGGCGTTCAGCGAGAAGCTCCAGCCGAAGCCGACCACCGTCAGCTCGAGGACGATGAGGAACAGCCCGCGCTTGAGCAGGAATGCCGCGGTCGCAGCCGGCCCCCGGTTCGCGCCGTACAGCCATGCCGAGGTGCCGGCGAGCGCGACGAACACCGGCGCGCACAGGTGTGCCGCAAGGCGGGTGAAGAACAGCCCGGGGGACGTGGCGGATAGGTCCATCGGGTCGCTCACCTGCTGCCCGGCGAAGAAGAATTCGCGTGCGTGGTCGACCAGCATCAGCAGCATGACGAGCCCGCGCAGCCCGTCGATCGATCCGATCCGCGCGTGCCGTGCGGCGACGGGCGGGGATGCGCTTGCGGACAGCGGCAAGGTGACGGCGGCAGTTGACATGATCCGGTTCCTCCGCAATCCGCTATGATATAGCATATCATGGAGATCAACCGTCGATGCGCATCGCGCTGCTTGCCGTACCCCTGTCGCTTGCCCAGCCGGCGCTGGGGCAGGTCGTCGACACCGACGCGTCGGAGGACGCCGCCAGCCACGACCGCGACATCGTCGTGCTCGGCACCCGCAGCGGTCGCCACGATCGTGCGACCGGATCGGACCTCGCCACCGACCGGCTGTCGCAATCGAGCCGCGCGATCGAGGCGGACGCGCTGCGCACCTATGGCGCGCTGCGGCTCAACGATGCGCTCGAACTGGTCAGCGGCATCAGCCGGCAGAACAACCTCGGCGGGCTGCGCGACAACTTCGCGATCCGCGGCTTTCTCGGCACGCCCGACACCGGCGCGGAATATTACGTCGACGGCTTCCTCGCCAATCGCGGCTTCGGCCCGCCGCGCGACCCCGCGCTCGTCGAGCGTATCGAGGTGCTGACGGGGCCGGCGGGCGCGCTGTTCGGCGAGATCGACCCGGCGGGCCGGATCAACATCGTCCAGAAGGCGCCCTCGTTCACGCCGCAGGCGACCGCCGCCCTCACCTACGGATCGTTCGCCACGGTCCGGGCCGAGGCGGATGCGACCGGACCGCTGACGGACACGCTGGCGGCGCGGATGATCGTCGCCGCCGAGCGCAGCGACGGGTTCCGCGACCATGTCGACCTGCGCCGCACCGTCGCCGCCCCGTCGCTGACCTGGACGCCGGACGCGGCGACGCGGGTGACCTGGTCGGGCGAGTGGCTGCGCTTCG
>JBKBTU010000283.1:0-2990 GCA_046290715.1 Sphingomonas sp.
TTGGCGGGCTCGGCCACATGGCGGTGCAATATGCCCGAGCCATGGGTCTCAATGTGGCCGCGGTCGACATCGACGATAGCAAGCTCGACCTCGCTACACGCCTTGGCGCCACACTGACTGTCAACGCGCGCAACGAGGACCCTTCGGCAGCGCTCAAGAAAGCCATTGGCGGCGCGCACGGGGCGCTGGTGACCGCCGTTTCGCCCAAGGCGTTCCAGCAGGCGCTCGGCATGGTCCGGCGCGGCGGCACGGTCGCGCTCAACGGCCTGCCGCCGGGCGACTTCCCGTTGTCGATCTTCGACACCGTGCTGAACGGCATTACCGTGCGCGGCTCGATCGTCGGCACGCGGCTCGATCTGCTCGAGGCACTGGCGTTCGCCGGCGAGGGCAAGGTCAAGGCCACGGTCCATGCGGACAGGCTCGAGAACATCAACGACGTCTTCTCCCGCATGCATCATGGCGACATCGAGGGCCGGATCGTCCTCGACCTCGCCTGAAGCCGACTTCGCGAAAGTACAGTTCATGTCTCCCTTACATATCCGGCCGATCGCGCGGCGCCGTTTCGTCCAGGGGCTGGCGATCGGCGGCGCGGTCGCCGGTTTCGCCCCGGCGCTTCTCGCGCGATCCGCACCAACCTTGCCCGCTGAGCTGAGCGGGACCGAGTTCGACCTCGAGATCGCCGAGCTGCCGGTCAACTTCACCGGCAAACGCCGTATCGCGACCGCCGTGAACGGCAGCGTGCCCGCGCCGGTCCTGCGCCTGCGCGAAGGCGACACGGTCACGCTGCGCGTACGCAACGGCCTCAAGGAGATGTCGAGCATCCATTGGCACGGCATCATCGTGCCGGCGGAGATGGACGGCGTGCCCGGCATCAGCTTTGCCGGCATCGCGCCGGGCGAGACCTTCACCTATCGCTTCGAGGTCCGCCAGAGCGGAACCTACTGGTATCACGCTCACACGCTCGCCGAGCAGACGGGACTCTATGGAGCGATCATCGTGGAGCCAAAACAGGTGCCGACGGCGCGGGCGCCCGATCGCGACTATTGCATCGTGCTCAGCGACTGGTCGGACGAGCCGCCGCTGCAGATCTTCCTCAATCTCAAGAAGCAGAGCAGCTACTATAATTTTGCGCAGCCGACCGCCGGCGATTTCCTCAAGGATGTCGGCACCATGGGCTTGGGCAAGGCGCTCGAGCGGCGGCGGATGTGGAACAGCTCGCGGATGAACCCGACCGACTACAGCGATGTCTCTGCCGCGACCTACACCTATCTGATGAACGGCGCGCCGCCCGCCGGCAACTGGACCGGTATCGCCGCGCCCGGCGAGCGCGTGCGCCTGCGCTTCGTCGGCGCGGGGACGGCGACGTTCTTCGACGTGCGGATCCCCGGGGTCGAGCTGACGGTCGTATCGACCGACGGGCAGCCGGTCGAGCCGGTCACGGTCGAGGAATTCCGGATCGGCCCGGGCGAGACCTACGACGTCGAGTTCACCATGCCCGAGGGCGGCGCCCGCACCATCTTCGCGCAGGCGATCGATCGGAGCGGCTATGCGCGTGGCACGATCGCACCGGCCCCGGGCATGGCGGCAGCCGTGCCGCCGCTCGATGCCCGGACCTGGCTCGAGCCGGTCGACATGATGGGCGCGATGGCGACGATGGGCGCAATGGGAGGCGACGCGCATGCCGGGCACGGCATGACCGAGATGCCGGCCAGGGCACGGCACGCCCGCACCGAATATGGCGCCAATACCGACATGCGCGTCGACTATCCGCGCACCAATCTCGACGATCCCGGCGCCGGGCTGCGCGGGCGCGGCTGGCGCGTGCTGACGCTGGCCGATCTGCGCACGCCGGGCGGCGATCCCGACCCGCGCGAGCCCGAGCGCGACATCGAGCTGCATCTGACGGGCAATATGGAACGGTTCATCTGGTCGCTCGACGGCATCAAGCTCAACGATTCCAGGCCGCTTCATTTCAAGCCAAACGAGCGGCTGCGCGTCACCTTCGTCAACGACACGATGATGGCGCATCCGATGCATCTGCACGGCATGTGGAGCGATGTCGAAGGCCCGGACGGCGCCTTCCAGGTCCGCAAGCATACGGTCGTGGTCCAGCCCGCCCAGCGGGTGAGCTTCCGCGTCACCGCCGACGCCATGGGCCGATGGGCCTTCCACTGCCATCTGCTCTATCACATGGCGGCCGGCATGTTCCGGGAGGTGGTGGTCGCATGATCCGGATTTTCCCCTCGCGCGGCATCGCTCTTGGCGCTGCCCTCTTCCTGGCGCCGGCGATCACGGCTCCCGCCCTCGCGCAGGATGCCTCGCCCCCGTCGCCCGCCGCCACCCCTGCCCAAACGGCCACTCCCGCTCAGCACACCCCTTCCGCGCAAGGCTCTCAGGACCATGCGGGCATGGACATGCCGGGCATGGATATGACCGACACGAAGGCGTCCGGTAACGGCGCCACGATGGACATGGGCTCGATGCAGGGTGGCAAGGCCCCGCCGGACGCGCGCAACTCGGACGATTATGCCGACGGCTATCGCAACTCGACGCTGCCGGGCTATGAGATGGCCGACAAGCTCTCGATCCCCAAGATACTTGTCGATGAGCTTGAGTTCACCAGCGGCAACGAGGGTCAGGGCGTGGGCTGGACCGTGCTCGTCACCAAGGGTCAGGACAATGACAAGCTCTGGCTGCGCAGCCAGGGGCTCAAGAACTCCCGCGACCAACGTCTCGATCCGGAGAGCAGCGTCGAGGCGCTGTGGTGGCACAGCAAGAACCCGTTCTGGGGCACGCTGCTCGGGGTCAGGCAGGATCTCGGCAAGGGTGCGACCACCTGGCTGGCCGCCGGCGTCGAGGGACTGGCGCCCTATTGGTTCGACGTCCAGCTCACCGGCTATGTAGGAACCGATGGGCGTCTCGCGGCGCGCGCCAAGGCGTCCTATGAGGTCTTGTTCACCAATCGGTTGATCCTTACGCCGCAGGTGGAG
>JBKBTU010000284.1:0-2989 GCA_046290715.1 Sphingomonas sp.
GCCGGCAAGCACCGCCAGATAGCGCTTCTCCACCGCACCCTGTTCGAACGCCTGCTGGAAGCGCGCATGCGCCTTGGGATTGCGCGACAGCAGCAGGCAGCCGCTGGTATCGCGGTCGAGCCGGTGGACCGGCACCGGCCAGCGCTTGAACCCGAACTTCAACGATTCGAGGTGGTTCTCGAGGCTGAGCGAGCCGTCGCGAGGGCGATCGACCGGCAGCCCCGCGGGCTTGTCGATCACCAGAGCCTCACCATCGATGAACAATACGCGGTCGCCGTGCATGCGAAACGCCTTGCCACTCCCCATGCCGAGGCGCCAGAGGCACGCGCGATGCATCGACGGTTTTGCTGCCTCGCCCTTCTCTCGCTGGCCACGCCCGCGTCCGCGCAGGTCTGCGCCGGGGCCGCGGCGAGCATGGCGAGCGACGGGCGGGTCTACGGCCACCTGCCCTATGGCGATGCGCCGCCGGGCGATCTCGTGCCGGCCCCCGCCGGCTTCGGCCTGAACGGCTGCCTGCTCCGCCGCGAGGTGATACCCGATCTTGAACGGCTGCTCGCCGCGGCCAAGGGCGATCCCGCGGTGATGGGGCAGTTGCGCGGCCTTTCGTGCCATCGCTCGATCATCCGGCAGGCCGCCGTCTTCTGCCGCGAGCATCCGGATGCCGCGGGTAATGCCGATGCGACCCGCGCGATCTCCGTCGCGCCGCCCGGCCATAGCGAACATTCCAGCGGCTATGCGCTCGACTTCGCGGTGCGGCCGGCGAACGGCTGCCCCGATGCGGAGGCGTGCATGGCGGCGACTCCGGCGGCACGCTGGCTGGTGCGCAACGCCCCCCGCTTCGGGTTCGAGATGTCCTTTCCCGGCGGCAATCGCCAGAACGTCAAATGGGAACCGTGGCATTGGCGCTGGGTCGGCACCTCCGCCGCCGCCCCCGGCGCCGCTCGCGCGCGCTTCCTCTTCGCCAAGGCGCGCGACCAATTCCCCGCCGATCCCGCCGTCGACCCCGTCGTGACGATCGCTACGGTCACGCCGGTCGCGTTCGTCACCGTTCCCGCCTGGGTGGAACCGCCGCGCGCGAAGAAGAAGCGGCGGCGCTGAGCCCCGCAACCAAGCCTTAACGCCCACGCCGCTATCGCCCCTGCGGTTGATCCAAGGGGATTGTCGATGAAGCGCATAATGCTCGGCCTCGTGATGCTGGCGTCCTCGGTCCCCGCCACGGCACGCGGCGACGATGCCCCGTATTATGGCCCGATGAAGCGCTGGCACGGCATCGGCTATAAGACCGGCTACGAGGATCACATCGAAAAGGACGGCACCTGGCGGATCGAAGCCGCGGTGCACGGGCGCAGCGATGCGATCGACCTCGCGCTCTATCGCGCGGCCGAACGCGCGCGCGACGAAGGCTATCGCTTCGTCTTCCTGCTCGGGGGACGCGGTGGGCGGTCGCCGGGGCTCGACTGGGCGACGCTCTATGCCCGCCCCAGCCACGAAGCGGTCGCCCCGATCGGCTGCCGATCGAAGAAGGCGACGACCTGCTACACCGCCGACGTCGCCGAGGTGATGCGCATTCTCGGCGGACCGAACGGCACCCAGCCCGGCGTGGCGATCGAGCATCATCGCGACGAATTCGGGCGCGCGGTCTACCTGTCCGGCTATGGCACCGGTGGCGTCGCCGCGACGATGCCCAACGGCGTCGTCCGCAGCAACACGACGACGATCGTCGACAACAAGGTCGTGATCCGCTCGGGCTCCAGCGCCCCCGCCATCACGCCGGTGCCGGCGGTGCGCTCGATGCCGATCGTCACGGCATCGGCACGACCGCCCTACGTTCCGGTGACGACGCGCGTTTCGGACACCCCGACCGCGCGCGAACGCTTCGAACAGGCGTTAAAGGCGGCTCAGCCGATCCGCCAGGGCGATCCGCAGCAAGGCTGGAAGATCAGCGACTGACGCCTCCGCCATTCGCGACCTACCGTCGGATATACCTGAAATACCACACCTCATGCCCCTGCCGACGCGCCTTGCGCTCGTAGCGGGTCTCGGGCCAGTCGGCCGGGCGGGTGAGGAAGTCGGCGGGAGTGCGCGCAGTCCATTCGAAATCGCCGCGCTGGTTCATCACCATCATCGACCAGCGGCAATAGGTCGGGTCGTCCGTCCCCAGCCGGAATTCGCACCCCGGCTTCAGCTTGGCCGCGATCGCATCGAGCGGACCGTGGTTGACCATGCGGCGCTTGGCGTGACGCGCCTTGGGCCAGGGGTCCGGGTGGAGCAGGTAGACACGGCTGAGGCTGGCATCGGGCAGCCGCTCGATCACCTCCAGCGCATCGCCCATGTGCAGCCGCACGTTGGCGAGGCCGCCGTCGCGGATATGCCCCAGCGCGCCGACGACGCCGTTCAGGAACGGCTCGCAGCCGATGAACCCCGTATCGGGCCGCATCGCCGCCTGCCCCGCGAGATGCTCGCCCGCGCCGAAGCCGATCTCCAACTCCAGCGGGCGATCCGCACCGAACAGCCGCGTCGCATCCAGCGCGCCCGTTTCGGGGACGCTGAGCGGTGCCAGCGTCTCCTCGACCAGTGCCGCCTGCCCGGCGCGTAACTTGTGGCCCTGGCGGCGGCCGTAGAGACGGCGGATCGAGACGGGATCGTTCATGGCCGCGCGCCTTAAACCGCAATGACGGCGGGAGCAAAGTGGGTCATGGCCCGTTGCACGTCCGTAATGGCCGATTCCGATCCCGCTCCCCATGCCGACGACGACCTCAAGGCAGCCGACGCCAAGGACCTCCACCGCACGGTGCGGGAGGAGGGCGAGGAGGAGCTGCGTCGTCCCGCGCTGTCACTCGCATGGTCGGGGCTGGCGGCGGGGATCGCGATCAGCGTCTCCCTGATCGCGGAGGCGACGCTCTACGCTGCGCTGCCCGAGGCGCCGTGGCGCGACCTCGTCGTCGGGCTGGGCTATCCCGTCGGGTTCCTCGTCGTGCTCCTCGGCCGG
>JBKBTU010000285.1:0-2987 GCA_046290715.1 Sphingomonas sp.
CACACGCCCAGCCGCGTCTCGAGCACATAGGCGACCCCGCCCTTGCCCGACTGGCTGTTGATGCGAATGATGTCCTGATAGGAGCGGCCGACGTCGCGCGGATCGATCGGCAGATAGGTGACGTCCCACGCCGCGGCCGCGTCCTGCGTCTCGAGGCATTTGCGGATCGCATCCTGATGCCCGCCCGAAAAGGCGGTGAAGACGAGGTCGCCGGCATAGGGCGTCCGCGGGTGGACGGGGATGTTGGTGCAATAGGTGACGGTGTTGACCACCGCGTCGATGTCCGACAGGTCGAGCTGCGGGTCGACGCCTTGCGTGTACATGTTGAGCGCGACCGTCACGAGGTCGCAATTGCCCGTGCGCTCGCCGTTGCCGAGCAGACAGCCCTCGACCCGGTCGGCGCCCGCCATCAGCCCCAGCTCCGCCGCGGCGACGCCGGTGCCGCGGTCGTTGTGCGTGTGGAGCGAGATCACCACCGCGTCGCGGTTGGGGATGTTGCGGCCGAACCATTCGATCTGGTCGGCATAGACGTTGGGCGTCGCGCACTCGACCGTCGCGGGCAGGTTGAAGATGATCGGCTTGTCGGGCGTGGGGCGCAGGACGTCCATCACCGCGGCGCAGACCTCGACCGAGAAATCGAGCTCGGCGGTGGAAAAGGTTTCCGGGCTGTATTCGAATTGCCAGTCGGTGTCGGGGCGCTTGGCCGCCTCGTCGCGCAGCACCTTGGCGCCCTCGATCGCGATCTGCTTCACCTCAGGCCGGCTCATGCCGAAGACGATCTTGCGCCACGCGGGCGAGACGGCGTTGTAGAGATGGACGATCGCGCGGGGGGCGCCGTCCAGCGACGCGAAGGTCGTCTCGATCAGGTCGCGCCGCGACTGGGTCAGCACCTGCACGACGACGTCGTCGGGGATGCTGTTCTCGCGGACGAGGCCGCTGATGAAGTCGAATTCCGTCGCGCCGGCGCTCGGGAAGCCGACCTCGATCTCCTTCAGGCCGACCTTGACGAGCAGGTCGAACAACCGCGTCTTCTTTTCGGCATCCATCGGATCGATGAGCGCCTGGTTGCCGTCGCGCAGGTCGGTCGACAGCCAGCGCGGCGCGCGGGTGATGGTGCGCGAGGGCCATCGCCGGTCGGCGAGGTCGATCGTCGGGAAGGGGCGGTATTTGGTCGAAGGATCGCGGAGCATGGGTCGTCCCGTCTTTGAGGCGCCGCGGGACCGGTGACGGTCGCGACGCGGCAGGTGGCGCTGAAGCGTTATCCGGCCCTTAGGGGAGCGTGCACGAGCAACCGCCGCCCTAAGGGCGGATAAGTCGAAGGAAGGTGCGCGCAGGGTTCATGCTGGTCGCGTTCATGGCGGACGCGGTGCCGCTTGTCCAGCCGGCCGTCGCGCCGTCAGGGCCGATCCGTCCGTATCGTTGACGCGCGGTTAAGCAGGACGGGTTAGCGGAGGAAGGGACGCGGGGGCGTGTCTCTAACCTGTGTTGGGAACGATTTACGATGCGTCAACTCGTCTACATCAGCAGCATGCGGCGCCAGGCCAATGTCGATCCTTCGGCGATCCTCGCCCAGTCGCGGCGTAACAATGCGCGGGCGCGGGTGACCGGGCTGCTGTTCTTCGACGGCAAGCGCTTTCTTCAGGCGCTGGAAGGCGACGATGCGCAGGTTGATGCGACGTTCGCCCGTATCCAGCAGGACGAACGCCATCACGCGCTCGTCGTGCTGTCGAACCGCGCGATCGAGGCGCGCGAGTTCGGGGAGTGGGCGATGGCGTATAGCGCGCCCGCCGACGATCACGTCGCGGCGCTGGACCGCGTGGCGAAGCTGACCGCGAACGCCGACCCGGCGGTGCGGGCGACGTTCGAGGGGTTCGCCAAAGTCCGCCGCGCGGCCTGAGCCGCGCGGTCGGCAAGCTTACCGCGCGGTAAAGGCGGCGTTGATGTCGAGCTTCACCGTGTCCGCGACGACCGGCGTCGCATAGCCGAGGCCGAAGTCGCTGCGCTTGATCGTGGTGGTGCCGCGGAAACCGAAATTGAGCTTCTTGCTCATCGGGTTGGTGCCGGCACCGACGAAGGTCGCGTCGATCGTCACGGGCTTGGTGACGTTCTTGATCGTCAGGTTGCCGGTGATCCTGGCGCCGGTTCCGCTGGCGACGACCGCGGTCGAGACGAAGCGCGCGGTCGGGTAAGTAGCGGCGTCGAAGAAGTCCTTCGACTTCAGGTGGTTCGCGAACGGCGCGGCAGTGACCGACAGCTGGTCGATGGCGAAGGTGACGTCGAGCTTCGCGGCGGCGGGCTTGGCCGGGTCGATCGTCAGCGTGCCGCCCTGCGCGCCGAACTGGCCCGACAGCATGCTGAAGCCCATGTGGTTGAGCGTCCACGTCACCTGCGTATGCGCGGGGTCGACGTTGTAGGTGCCGGCGGTGACCGCGGCCGTGTTCGGCGTGCCCGGCAGGCCGGTCTGTGCGACGGCGGGGGCGGCAACCGCGACGGCGGCCGAGAGCAGGGCAGGGAAGAGACGCATGATGGAAGCTCCGTGTTAGTTACGGAGGTTTAATCATGCCGCCGCCCGGCGGGGAAGGGGCCAGTTGCGAAACGGAGTGTTCGAGATCGGCAACCGGCCGTCCCACACTCACCCTCACCCTTCCGGCGCTTCGCGCCTCCCTCCCTCTCCCGATGGGAGAGGGAAAAGACGCCGAAGGCGGCGAAGGGTGAGGGTGAGCGCGAACCGCTCAGTTCTTCGCCTTGTCCACCAGCTTGTTGGTGCCGATCCAAGGCATCATCGCGCGCAGTTCGGTGCCGACCTGCTCGATCGGATGCGCGGCGGCCTGCTTGCGCGCGGCCTTCAGCTCGGGCTGGCCGGCGCGGTTGTCGAGGACGAAGTTCTTGACGAAGCGGCCCGACTGGATGTCGGCGAGTACGCGCTTCATCTCCTTCTTGGTCTCGTCGGTGATGATCCGCGGACCCGTCACGATGTCGCCGTACTC
>JBKBTU010000286.1:0-2974 GCA_046290715.1 Sphingomonas sp.
CCGCTGGGGCAGCATCGCCGTGCTGATCGGGCGGCTGCTGCCGGTGATCCGCTCGTTCATCGCCTTCCCCGCCGGCGTCGCGCGGATGCGGCTCGTGCCGTTCCACGTCTATACCTTCCTCGGCAGCTGGCCGTGGTGCTTCGGCCTCGCCTGGGTCGGCATGAAACTCGGCGACAAATGGGACAGCGATCCGCGCGTCAAGGCCGCCTTCCACCGTGCCGACCTGCTGATCGGCATCGTCCTGATCGCGCTCGTCGCCTTCTACGTCTGGCACCGCGTCCGCGGATTGAAGCGCACGCCTCAGCCGTAACCGCGACGCTGCGCCAAGGCGCGCAGGTCGTCGTCGCGCGTCGGCACCAGCGCGCGCGTCCGCCGCTCGACCGCAGCGACGACCTCGGCGCGCGCACGATCGGGCGACCCGCTGTCGAACGGCGGCTCCGGCGTATATTCGAGGCTGAGCTGCACCGCCTCGGCATGCTCCCGCCCGCGCAGCAGCGCGGTCAGCGTCAGCGCGAAGTCGATCCCCGCGGTCACGCCGCCGCCGGTCACCCGGTTGCGGTCGATCACGACGCGCTCGGCGACCGGCACCGCGCCGAACAGCGGCAGCATGCGCCGCTGCGACCAGTGGCAGCCGGCGCGATACCCCTCCAGCAGCCCCGCCGCGCCGAGGATCAGCGATCCGGTACACACGCTGGTCACTCAGGTCGCAGCGCGGCCTACCGTGCCGACCCAGTCCATCACATCATCGTCGGCGATGACGCCGTTGACCCCGAAACCGCCGGGCACGCACAGGATATCCGCCGCGGGCACCTCTGCCAGCGTCGCCGTCGGCACGATCGAGAAGCCGGCGTCGGTCGGGACGGGGTCGAGCGTCTTCCAGACGAGGTCGAGCCGCGCGTTCCCGAGCCGCGACAGCACCTGTACCGGGCCGGTCATGTCGAGCTGCGTGACGTTCGGAAACAGCAGGACGGCGATTCGCAGGATCTCGGTCATGGGCGTAACTCCTCTTCGAAAAGGGCTGCCCAGGCGCGCGGCGATCAAGCCAGCGCGCTCCCTCGTGGTGATCCACTCGGCGCCAGTCACGCGCGGCGATGCGCAGGCTAGACCCGCCGTACCCGCCAGGCAAGCCAGCCGATCGCCGGCAATGCCAGCGCCCCCCAGCAAGCGAAGCCCGCCCACGGGCTCCAACCGAACCATTCGCTCGGCATCGTGCGCAGCGCGCCGTGCGCGAAATTGCCGGCGATCACCCATTGCCACAGCGGGAAGGCGGTGAGCGGCGGCGCGAAGATGTCGGCGGAGGCGATGCACGCGTTGATCGCGATCGAGAGACCGAGCACGAGGCTCATCGCCCAGCGTTCGCCGCGTGTCTTGGAGCGCATCCATTCGGCAGCGAGACCGAGCGCGAGCGGTGCGACGGCCGGGATGGCGAAGCGCGGCCCGGTGGTGTTGCCGCCGTCCCAATAGACGTAGGCGGCGTTGACCAGCAGCACGACGAGCGCGGTCGCCGCGGCGACGAGCGCCACCCCCCGCCGCTGCGGATCGCGCGCCCACGCCCACAAGCCGAGCGGCGCCAGCGCCAGCACCGGCGCGACCCAGATGAGGCCGATCCGAAAGCCGAACAGGATCGACTGCAACACGCGCAGCTTCGGGACGCCGAGACCGAACAGGCCCTGGTGCATCCCCTCCCAGCCGACGACGCCCGAATAGCCGACGCGAAACGGCGTGGCGAAGGCCACCCAGTTGTAGAGCGCGAGCGGCAGCAGCGCGGCGGCCCCCGCTAGCACCGCGGCGGCGGCGAGCCGCCCGCCGTCGCGGCGCCGACGCAGCAGCCACGCCGCCCAGGCCGCGATCACCGCGCCGGCGAGCACCGCCTGATGCTCGACGACGACCGCCCAGCCGAGGCTCGCCCCGGCGAGCAGCGCCAACCCGAGCGCGCGGCCACCCTCGGCCTGCATACCGCGCCAGATCGCCCAGAGCGCGACGACATAGAGGTCGGCGACCACGGCATGGCCCAACAGCGTGGTCGACCAGCCCCACACCGGCGTCCCCAGCGCATAGCCCAGCGCCGCGAACAGGCCCGCCGCCGCGCTGCCGGTCACCCCCGCCGCCATCTCGAACAGCAGCACCGCGGCGAGCGCGGTCAGCACCGCCGACCCGCTTGCGACGGCGATCCGCAGGCGCAGGCGCAAAAAGCGTTCGAAGTCGGGGCCGGCGGGCGCCGCCCCGAATCGGCTGGCACGCTCACCGGTCCAGCCGTCCGCGATCCACACCGCCGGTACCGCCATCAGCGTCATGCCGGGCGGCTTGTCGAGATAGATGTGGCCGGCGAAGCTCGCCTTGTCGATCGTCAGGGGGGCGAATTCGTCGATCGTCGCATCGCCGTCCTCGGCCAGGCTGACCGCCGCGAACAGGCGTGTCGCGGTATTGGCGTTGAGCTCCCACGAACCGAACCAGGCGCAGCTGAACCACACCAGCGCGAAGAGCAGGACGCGAACGCCGCGCATCGCGTCAGCCCAGCAGCCAGCGGCCGAGCAGGCGCCCGAAAGGAAAGGTGAAGAAGCCGGCGATCAGCAGCGCGCCGGTCACCATGCCCCGCACGCTGCGCCGGTGCCGCACCACCTGGTGGTGCCGCGCGGTGTACCAGAGCAGCGGCGCCTGGATCAGCGTCCACACCGACAGGATATGGATGATGCTGTAGCCGCCGGGATTGGTGAGGTGGATGCCGAACGACAGCAGCGCGGTGAGCAGCATCGCCGCGACCCAGATCGTGCCGAGCAGCCGGTGGCGCGCGTCGCCCCGCCGCCCCAGCAGCATGATCGGGGTCAGTACGAGCGCCGTGAGGATCGTGACGATGTGCGCCCAGACGAGGGCGGGCACTGTACCCCAATGCGGATAGCCGCGGGCGAGTGCGATCAGGACGGCGGCGAGCAGCACGACCGCCGCGCCGGCCAGCACCTTTTCGTACGTGTCCGCG
>JBKBTU010000287.1:0-2926 GCA_046290715.1 Sphingomonas sp.
GACGATCGGCGTCGTGTTGCTCCACATGATGAAGAGCGCCGACCAGCTGAAGAACTGCGCCACCGCCAGCCGCTTCATCAGCACCGGCATGCCCGCGAAATCACCGACGATATGGCCGAGCATCCCGGGCGAACGCCCCCGCCGGGCCCGCGCGATCGCGGCGATGCTGGCGAGGCCGTAAGCGGCGAGCAGCCCGCCGAGCAGGTACAGTTCCTTCTCCAGCGCAAAGGCGGCAACGGCCGCGACAACGATCCCGCCCGCCACGATCCACGCGGCGCCGGCTGCGAAACCGCGGGTCGCCAGCACGCTCTGCGTATGCCCTTCCGGCTCGACGGCATCGTCGCCGTGAAAGGCCGCCATCTGCTCGGGCGCATATTCGCGCGTCGTCAGCACGGTCCACAGCACGGCGAGGAACAGCGCCGCGCCGCCGAACCAGAAGGCGAAGCGCACCGTGTCCGGAATGCCGCCGCCGGCCGCAACGTTGGATATGCCGAGATGCTCCAGGATCCATGGGAAGATCGACCCGAACACCGCGCCTGCGCCGATGAACGCGGTCTGCACCGCATAGCCTGCGGCATGCTGGTCCTTGTCGAGCATGTCGCCGACGAAGGCGCGGAAGGGCTCCATCGACACGTTGAGCGATGCGTCGAGCAGCCAGAGCAGCATCGCCGCCATCAGCAGCCCTGGCGATTCGGGCATCAACAGCAGTGCCAGCGCCGCCAGGATCGCGCCGCCGAGGAAATAGGGCCGCCGTCGGCCCAGGCGTCCCAGCCATGTCCGGTCGCTGAGATGGCCGATCACCGGCTGTACCAGCAGCCCGGTCAGCGGCGCCGCGATCCACAAGGCCGGCAGGTCGTCGAGACTGGTGCCGAGCGACTGGAAGATGCGGCTCATGTTCGCATTCTGCAGCGCGAAACCGACCTGGATGCCGAAGAAGCCGAACGAAATGTTCCACAGTCCCGCCCAGCTCTGTCGCGGGCGGGTAAGCATCGTCGTCATGGCATCCTCCGGCGGCCGTCTATCGCGGCCTGGTGATCTGGAAAGTTGAGCAGGCAGCCGTCGAGGAACCGGTCCAGGGCGCCAAGATCGGCAGTAGGCGGCGCAGGCCGCAGCCGTGCGCTATCCGGGAAGGTGCCGTAGCCCGCGAGCAACGCCTCCCACGACATCGGAGCATAATAGCCCGCCAGGTCACGGGATTCGACGACGGCGGCGACATCGCCGCCGGTGAACCACGCGGTCATGATCGCTTTCAGGTCGTCGGACAGCCGGTCGTTGGCGGCATTGTCCCGCCAGAAGGCGCCAGTCCGGCGGTTGAGGCGGTAGTGGGCGACGATATAGTCGCGGATCCCCTCGTAACGTCTGGCGATCCGCGCGTTGAAACCGTTGCGGTCCGCGTGCGGATAGGCGGCGACGAAGCCCTCGACCGTCGCCTGGACGATGTGGAGCGCGGTGGCTTCCAGGGGCTCGATGAAGCCTTGGGCGAGGCCGATCGCCAGGCAATTGGACGTCCAGCTCGTCTCGACCCGCCCGACCTTCATCGTCAGGTGACGCACCGGCACGTCGGCATCGAGGAGGCCGAGATGCGCGCGCAATTCCGCCTCTGCGCGATCGGCCGTGAGGTAGCGCGAGGCATAGACATAGCCGTTGCCCGTCCGCGTGGTCAGCGGAATGTCCCATGCCCAGCCTGCCGACAATGCCGTCGCGCGGGTCTGGACCGGCAGGTGGCCGCGGCGCCGCGTCGGCATCACGACCGCGCGATCGGCGAAGAGGTTGTCCGCGAAGGAGCGGAACGGCACGCGCAGCGCGTCCTGTGCGATCACCGACCGGAAGCCGCTCGCATCGACGAAGACATCCGCCGAGAGGCGGTCGTCACCGTCGAGCAGCAGCGCTGAAACGGCGCCATCGGTCCCGACCGCGACGTCGACCACCCGGCGCTCAAGATGCGTCACTCCCAGGCGGAGGGCATGCGCCCGCAGCACCTGGCCGACCTTGTGTGCGTCGAAATGATAGCCGTAGCCGATTTGGAAGGGGAAATTCGGCGGAGCGAGCGGTGCCTTTCCCGCCGCCGCGATCCTGGCGTTCAGGAAGAAGCGGTCGGGATGCGCGAGCACGTCCGCGCCGAGCCGCCGTGCCCGCGTGCTGGCGAAGAACGCACCCTCCGTATGCCGATCGATCTGGGAGGCGAAGGGATGGAAGTATCCGGGGCGGTCGTCCCCACCCCAGCCATGGAAGGCGATGCCCGCCTTGTAGGTGGCGTCCGCCGCCGGCATCCACTCGCTCTCGGCGATGCCGAGCGTATCGAACAGCGCTTTCAGCTGCGGCGTCGATCCTTCGCCGACGCCGACGATGCCGATGTCGGGGGATTCGACGACGGTGATCCGGGCGAGCGGCCACGCCTTGGCCATCAGGCACGCGGCCATCCAGCCGGCGGTGCCGCCGCCGAGAATCGCGATCGAGGTGGGTGGTGGGCTCATGCGTTCGCGGGTCGCGAGGCGGTCCACCCCACACACTCCGTCACCCCGGACTCGTTCCGGGGTCCACTCTGCAACGAGGGGATGGGCAAGAGGCCCGAGCCCTCCCCTCGCGGACGAGTGGACCCCGGGACGAGTCCGGGGTGACGGTGGTGGGCGGAAGAGCGCGCGCTCACTTACTTCAAGCGGGCCTTGCCGCTCGCGACGAAGCGGATCGCCTGCCCGCCGCCGGGCGCGAGCACGAGCGTCAACGTATCGCCCTTCTTCACCGCCCGGTGCTCGATCGCGATCGCATGGCGCGCGTCGGTGCGGTAGTCCGCGCCTTCGCCGTCGCGATAGATCTGTGCCGTATAAGACCGCCCGGCATCGAGGAAATCGAGCGGCACGGTCAGCGTCCGCCCCGCCTCGTTGGTGATGCTGCCGAGGTACCAGTCGTCGCCGGCGCGATCCTTTCG
>JBKBTU010000288.1:0-2914 GCA_046290715.1 Sphingomonas sp.
CCGCCGGCTGGAGCGCGAGCCGCCGGGGGCGCCGCTCCACCATCGCGTGCCGGCGGCGGTCCACGCCCGCCTCGTCGCGCATCCGGACTGGCTGGCGGAGCTCGCCCGCCGCACCGGCGTCACCCATCGACTGGATCCCGCATGACCGCTCAACCCTGCCCCGTCTGCGGCAAGCCCGCCGCCCCCGACCTCCTCCCCTTCTGCTCGCGCGGCTGCGCCAATCGCGATCTGCTGCAATGGCTCGGCGAAGGATATCGACTGCCGGTGAAAGATGATGCGCACGACGGGCTGGACAGCGGCGAATCCGCTGACTAAAGGCGCACCTCCGAACGCGGCGATCGTCCGCGCTTCACCCTGCCCGGGTAGCTCAGTTGGTAGAGCATGCGACTGAAAATCGCAGTGTCGGCGGTTCGAATCCGTCCCCGGGCACCATTCCTTTCCCGCTGCTATCCGAACCGCGTCGCGGCGTAGCGCTCGGGATCCACTCCCTCGAAATCGTCGGGTAAGGCCTGGCCGAGCAGCAGGCTCGCCGCCACCGCCGCACCGGCGGGCGCGGTCTGGATGCCGAAGCCGCCCTGCCCGGCGCACCAGAAGAAACCGGGCACCTGCGGGTCGAAGCCGTAGACCGGCTGGCGATCGGGCGCGAAGCTGCGCAGCCCCGCCCAGCTGCGCTCGACCGCTGCGACGCGCCAGTCGACGACGCCTTCGAACCGGTCGATCGCGACCGCGACGTCGATCTCCTCGGGCGCCGCGTCGCACGGGTCGACGGGCGTCTCGTCGTGCGGGCTCAGCCACAGCCGCCCGCCCGCCTCGGGCTTGAAATAGAAGCGGCCGGCGATGTCGGCGACATGCGGCAGGCTCGCTGGCGCCGGCGGATCGGTGCGGATCTGCGCGATCGTCCGCCGGTAGGGACGGATGCCGAGCGGTCGCGCGCCGGCGCGCGCCGCCACCGCATCCGCCCAGGCGCCCGCGGCATCGACCAGCACCCGCGCCCGATGCGCACCCGACGGCGTCGCGATCGTCCACACGCCGTCGCGGCGCTCGGCCGATTCGACCCCGGCCCGCGTCGCGATCGTGCCGCCGCCGCGCCGCACCGCCGTCAGGCAGGCGGCGTGCAGCCCCGCGGCGTCGATATAGGCGCAACTCGGCTCGTGGACGCCCAGCGTCCATTCGGGTCGCAGTCCCGGCACAAAAGCGGCGGGGTCGACGCGCGACAGCGGCACCGCCGTCCCCTCGAACGCGGCGAGGAACGCGTCGAACCGCCCGGCATCCTCGGCACGGCCGATATGCAGCGAACCCAAGGCTTCGAGGAAACCGCCGGCGCGCAACGCCGTCTCCGACGCGCTGGTCAACGGCTGGATGCCGGGGCCGCCATAGGTTTCCGACCAGAAGGCGGCGGAGCGACCCGTCGCGTGATAGCCCGCCTGATCCTCCGCCTCGAGCAGCAGCACGCGGGCATGCGGCACCAGCGCCGCCGCAAGGCTCGCCCCCGCGATGCCGGCGCCGGCGATGGCGATGTCGTAGGTCACGCGTGCGCCTCCAGAAAGTCGTCGATCAGCGCATAGGCGCGCAGCCGCACCGCGTCGTCCTCGCGCAGGATCTCATGCGCCGATTCGGCGCCGAATCGCTCCAGCCGGACGTTCGGCAGCCGCGCGGCGAGCTGAATTGCCGCGCGCGAATCGACCAGCCGGTCGGCATCGGCGACCAGCATCAGGATCGGAACCGTCAGCGTCGCGAGCCGCGGATCGCGCTGGAGCCGCGCGCTCGAGGCGAACGCCTCGGCCACCCAGGCCCAGCTCGGCGGGCCGAGCAGCAGCGACGGATCGCGCGCGTACCAGAAGGCCTCGTCGCCGTAGCGCTCGGCGGAATGGGTCAGCAGCTGCTGGCGATGGCCGGCGGACCTCGCATCCTGCCGCACCTTCCATGCGGCGCGCGCCGGATCGCCGATCCGCGCCATCAGCCGGGCGAGTGTGCTGCCCAGCCGGTCGCCGACCGGCGAGCGGATGCCGATCATCGGCGCGACCAGCACCGCCGCATCCGGATCGATGCCGCCGTCGAGCATCGCGCGCAGCGCCAGGTGACCACCCATCGAATGGCCGAGCAACGCCGCCGGCGCGTCCCCCTGCGCTTGCCCCTCGGCCCGCCAGTCGCGCCAGAACGCACCGAGATCGGCGACCCAGGGATCGAAGCTCGCGGCGTGACCGACGCGGGTATCGGCGGCGAGCCGCCCCGATCCGCCCTGTCCGCGCCAGTCGAACGCGGTCACCGACCAGCGCCGCGCGTGGAGGTGCGCGATCGTCTCGAGGAACTTCTCGATGATGTCGGCGCGGCCGCCCTGCACCAGGATGCGGCCGCGCGAATCGGGGTGCGGCCAGTCGAACCGGCGGTGCCGCCAGCCGTCGGGCGCGATCCATTCGGACAGGCGTGCGTCGGCCGCCATCGCGCGGCGCAGGTCAAGCGCATCGGTCATCTTTGGCGATGGTTACGTTTTCGCAAGCCATCGCGTCTACCTGTTCCGTCCGATGGGGTGGGACAATCTCGGATTCGTGGCGCTGCTCGGCGTCCTTTCGGCGCTGCTGCTGGCGGCGGGCATCGAGGATGCACGCACCCGCGAGATCGCCAACGCCAAGAACGCGGCGATCGCGCTGCTCGCGCCCGTGTGGTGGTGGGCGGCGGGGCTCGGCTGGAGCGATGTCGGCATCCAGCTGCTCATCGCCGCCATCGTCTTCGCGATCTTCGTCGGCGCCTTCGCGCTCGGCTGGATGGGCGGCGGCGACGTCAAGATGATCGCCGCGCTGTCGCTCTGGCTGCCGCTCGGCAGCCTGATGCAGATGCTGATGGTGATGTCGGTGCTCGGCGGTGCGATCACGATCGCGATGATGCTGGAGCGCCGCTGGCAGCGCCGGATCGGCGC
>JBKBTU010000028.1:0-17665 GCA_046290715.1 Sphingomonas sp.
CACCGCATCGGGGAACCGCTCCCCGCCGCGCGCCCGGTGCGAGGCGGCCTTGCCGCTCTCGACGCTCATCACCGTGTTGAGCAGCAGCACGCCCTGCCGTGCCCAATGCTCGAGGTCGCCGTGCCGCGCCGGGGGGATGCCGAGGTCGGCGTCCAGCTCTTTGAAGATGTTGACCAGGCTCGGCGGCACCTTGACCGGCCGCCGCACCGAAAAGGCGAGACCGTGCGCCTGCCCCGGCCCGTGATACGGGTCCTGGCCGAGGATCACGACCTTGACCGCAGGCAGGGGCGTGAGTTCGAGCGCGCGGAAGCGCTCCGCAGCGGGCGGAAAGATCGCCTTGCCCGCCGCCGCCTCGGCATCGAGGAAGGCGTCCAGCGCCGCCATGCTTGGGCAGGCGAGCGCCGCGGCGAGGGGGGCCTGCCAGCTCGGGTCGATCCGCGGCGTCATCTATCCTCCGATCCCGTCCCACAGCAGCTTCGCGCCGAGCAGCACCATCAGCAGGTAGACGATGCCGTAGAAGCGCTGCGGGCTCATCCGCCGGATCACCCACACGCCGGCGAGCGTGCTGGCGATGGCGAGCGGCAGCAGCAGCGCGGACGCGGCGAGCGAGGCGCGGCTGAACGCGCCCAGCGCCAGATAGGCGGGCACCTTCGCCCAGTTGACGATGGCGAACAGGATCGCGCCGGTGCCGACGAAGCGCTCGTGCGGCAGCTTGCGCGGTGCCACCCACATCTGGAACGGCGGCCCGCCGGCATGCGCGATCTGGCTGGCGAAGCCCATGCCGACGCCGAACAGGCTGCCGACCCAGCCCGGCGAGCGCGACGCGGCGACGGCGCGGCCGCCGCGCTCGATCCACAGCCGCCACAGGCCGAAGGCGAGCGTGATCCCGCCCAGCATCGCCATCACCGCCGTCGTCGGCAGCACCGCGGCGAACGCCCAGCCCGCGGCGATGCCGAGAAGCGCGCCGGGCAGCATCCAGCCGATCACCCAGCCGTCCCAGGTCTTGCGGAACGCCCAGACGCTCACCGCATCCTGCACCACCAGGATCGGCAACAGGATCGCGGCGGCCTCGACCGGCGGCACCGCCAGCGCCAGCAGCGGCGTGCCGAGCGCCCCCAGCCCCGACAGCCCGCCCTTGGCGAGCCCGACCAGCATCACCGCCAGCGCGGCGAGGGCGAGGAAGGCGGGATCGTGCAGCACGGGGAGCCTGTTAGAGCGTGACGCCCCGACAGGGAACCGTCCCTGCCGATCGACACACGGCGATGACGCGCCGGATCATCGAGCGCTCCATCAAGCTCACCCCCATGTCCGTCAGCCCTGAGCCTGTCGAAGGGCGGGGTCGCCACACGCACCGCGCTCGCGGCATCGCGCCCTTCGACAGGCTCAGGGCTAACGGATCAGGTTCGACGCTCAATGCACCGGCCCGTGCAGCCCGGTCAGAACAGCCCCGGCACCTCGCGCTGCGCCGGCGACATCCGCGCCGGTTGGGGTTGTAACGCCTCGCGGCTCTCCGGCAGCCGCACCGACAGCGCCTGCGCCTCGTTGCCGGTGCCGGAGCTGGCGGTGCTGGCGGAGGCGCCGATCCGCGTGCAGCTCTTGCCTTGCAGGAAGTCGAGCGCCGCCCGCGTCGAAGCCTCGCGCGCATCCCCCATCGGATAGCCGATGTCGTCCGCGGCGCGGCAGCTCGCCTCCACCGTTCCGGCGAGGCCGGTGTAATAGGCACCCTGCCGCGCCGCATTCTGAAGCGCGAAGGCGATGACGCGCAGCCGGTCGTCGCAGGCCGCCTGGTCGAGCGCGATCTGGCCGACCGGCTTGCCGTAGGTGTTGCTGCCGATCAGCGCGGCATTGGCGTGGAGATAGGGGATGAAGGCGTTGATGACGTACTCGCTCGCCGACGCGGTGCCGCCCGCCCCGATGAAGGCGACGCGGGTCGGCGCGACCGACTGCAGCTGGGGGTTGAAGAAGGTGGTGCTGTTCTGCGCCGACTTCTCCGAGCGGAAGGTGGTATAGGCCATCACCTCCGACGTCTGGCGGTTGCCGCCGAGAAGGTTGCTCATCAGCTCGGCGATCGAGATCAGGCCGCCGCCGTTGTAGCGCAGGTCGACGATGATGTTGGTGATGCCGGCGGTGCGGAACTGCTGGAACGCGGCGCGGAGCGCGGGGTCGGCGGTGTCGATGAAGGTGCGCAGGTTGACGTAGCCGTAGCGCTGGCCTGCGTCGGTGATGATCTGCGCGCCGTAGCGGCTGGAAACGGGGGTCAGCGTGAAGTCGGTCTTGCTCACCGACACGGTGCGCGTGCCGCTCGCGTCGCGGATCTGGAAGGTGCGGCTGGTCCCCGCGGTGCTCGGCCCGAGCGAATCGCTCAGCGCGCTGCCGCCGGCATTGTACAGGCTGCTCACCGTTTGCAGGGTGCCGCTGCCCGTGCCGATCGCCAGGATCTCGGCGCCGCGGTCGATACCCGCGTTGAGCGCCGGGGCGCCCTCATAGGATTCGGTCACGTACAGCCGCCCGGTCGAATCGAGCCCCAGCCGCCAGCCGAACCCGGCGCTCGAGCCCGAAGCGTAATAAGCGTTCTCGTCCTTGATCGACGTCAGATAGGTGAAATAGCGATCCTTGTTCTGCGCCCGCGCCGTCGCGGTCAGCGAATCGAGATAGTCGCTGACAGTGCTGTACGCCGCCGGATTGGGGTTGGCCGGCAGCGTCTCGGGGAACAAATACCATTCCCGCATCTGCGCAGTCACCCAGTCCTGCCGCGCCCTCAGCGTGCAGCCGGACGAGGCAGTGGTCGTGCCGCCGCCGGTGCTGCCGCCACCCGTGGTGGTGGAACCGCCGCCACCGCCGTCACCGCCGCCGCAACCCGCCAGCATCGCGACCATCATCAGGGCCGCAACCGAACGCCTACCCGCCACCGCCACTCTCCTCGACGATACCGATCGAGGTTAGTGCAGCGGCGGGCTGCCGGCAATCGCAACCATGCCGATAGGTATTTATCCGAGGCTCTTCGAGGCCTGCTCGAACAGGTCCTTGGACAGACCTGGCGTCGCGACGATCCGCTCCAGTTCGGCGCGCATCAGCGCCGAACGGTGCGCATCAAACCGGCGCCAGCGGCCGAGCGGCGGCAACAGCTTCGCCGCGGTCTGCGGGTTGAGCCTGTCGAGCGCGATCAACTGGTCGGCGAGGAAGCGATAGCCCGAACCGTCGGCGGCATTGAACGCCCGCTGGTTCGCCCCGAATGCCCCGACCAGCGAGCGCGCACGGTTGGGGTTGGCGAGCGTGAAGTCGGGGTGCCGCGCCAGCTCGGCGACGGCCGCGCCGGTGTCGTCGCGCGACGACAGCGCCTGCGTCTGAAACCATTTGTCGATGACCAGGCCGTTGCCGGCGTAGCGGTTGTAAAAGATGTCGAGCGCCGCCTCGCGCTCGTCCGCCCGGCCGTTGGCGAGCGTGCTCAGCGCGCCCTGGCGATCGGTCATGTTGTCCGCCGCCTCGAACTGGCGGAAGGCGAGGCCGGCGGCATCGGCCGCGCCGCTCGCGGCGATATAGCCGAGCGCGACGTTGCGCAGGCGCCGCCCACCCTTGGCGGCAGGCGAATAGACATAGGGCCCCGCCGGTGCCTGGTCGTAGGCATGCCGCCACTGCTCGATGAGCGCCTGTCCCAGGTCGCGGCGCAAGGCCTCGCGAGCCCGGAAGATCGCCTCCGGATCGACCGAAGCCAGCTGGTCGCCGACGAAGCTTTCCGACGGCAGCAGCACCGCCTCGGCGACGAAGGCCGGGTCGAGCGTACGGTCGGCGAGCGTGTTCGACACCGCCTTCACCACCGCGTCGTGATCGGCATCGCCCTCGACCGCGCCGGCGACGAGCGTGTCGAGCATCAGCTGCTGCATCGCCTCGTAACGGGCAAAGGGATCGTCGTCGTGCGCACTCAGGAAGGCGAGCTCGGCGGCGCTGCGGTCACTCTCGATGATCACCGGGGCAGAGAAGCCGCGGTTGATCGACAGCACCGGGCGTTCGGTGATGCCGTCGAAGACGATCGTGCTCGCCGCTTCGTTCAGCAGCACCAATTGCTCCTGCCCAAGCGCACGACCGGTTTCCCCGCCGAACAGCTTGACCTTGAGCGGCAGCACCATCGGCTGCTTGTCGGGCTGCCCCGGCGTTCCCGGCACGTGCTGGGCGAGGCGCAGGGTGGCGCGGCCTTCGCCTGCGGCATGGCTCAGGCTGGCGGCGACGCGCGGCGTGCCCGCCTGGCTGTACCAGAGGCGGAACTGCGCGAGGTCGACGCCGCTCGCCTCTTCCATGCAGGCGACGAAATCCTCGCAGGTCGCCGCGGTGCCGTCGAACCGCTGGAAGTAGAGATCGGTCGCGGCGCGGAACGCCCCGGGGCCGAGGATGGTCGCCATCATCCGGATCAGCTCGGCGCCCTTGTTGTAGATCGTCGCCGTGTAGAAGTTGCTGATTTCCAGGTAGCTTTCCGGGCGTACCGGATGCGCGAGCGGCCCCGCGTCCTCAGGGAACTGCGCCGCGCGCAAACCCCGGACATCCTCGATCCGCTTGACCGCCGCCGACCCCTGATCGGCCGAAAAGCCCTGGTCGCGATAGACGGTGAACCCTTCCTTCAGGCTCAGCTGGAACCAGTCGCGGCAGGTGATGCGGTTCCCCGACCAATTGTGGAAATATTCGTGCGCCACCACCGCTGCGATCGCGTCGTAATCGTAATCGGTGGCGGTGTCGGGGTCGGCGAGGATGTAGCGGCTGTTGAAGATGTTCAGCCCCTTGTTCTCCATCGCGCCGAAATTGAAATCGTCGACCGCGACGATGTTGAACACGTCGAGGTCGTACTCGCGGCCATAGACGCGCTCGTCCCACGCCATCGACAGCTTGAGCGCGTGGAGCGCGTGATGCGTCTTGTCGATGTCCGCCGCGCGCACCCAGATGCCGAGCGCGACCTCGCGGCCCGATTGCGTCGTGAAGCTGCCGCGATTGACCGCGAGATCGCCCGCCACCAGGGCGAAGAGGTAGGAAGGCTTGGGGAAGGGGTCGTTCCACTCCGCCCAATGCCGCCCGTCCGCCATTCCGCCGGCATCGACCGGGTCGCCGTTGGCGAGCAACACCGGATAGCGCGCTTTGTCCGCCACCAGCCGCACGCTGTAGCGGCTCAGGACGTCGGGCCGGTCCGGAAAATAGGTGATGCGCCGGAAGCCCTCGGCTTCGCACTGCGTACACAGGATGCCGCCGCTGGCGTAGAGGCCCATCAGCTGCGTATTGCGCTCGGGTGCGATCTCCACCTCGGTCTCGATCGTGTGCGCTTCGCCCGACAGCGGCACGACGAGTTGCTCGCCCTCGATCCGCCAGTCGTTGACCGCGACGCCATCGACGCGCACCGCCAGCGGCTCCTGCCCCGCACCATCCAGCCGCAGCGGCTCGCGATGATCGCCGTTGCGGGTCACCGACAGCGTTGCCGTCACCCTTGTCGCGGCGGGATCGAGATCGAACACCAGTCGCGTGTCCGGCACCGCCCAGGCGGGGGGGCGATAGTCGTGCCGGCTGATCGCGGCCGGCGCCGTTGGATCGGGCGCCTGATGATGAGGCTGGGCGATGGCTTGCGAAACGTCGAGCATCCCTCCTTTATAGGAGCGCGGACGCAGCCTGCCAGTCATTCCTCGGGTGGCTTGCAAGGCTCCGACGCGCTGTTACGCTGCGCGCCAGCAGCATTCGTCTTCAGGAATTTTCTCGCATGATCCGTCATCTGGGCGCGCTCGCGGCGCTGGCCCTCGTTCCGCCTGTCGCCTCCCAGGCCATCGCGCAGACGCCCGTCGGCGCGGCCGCGGTCAACGCGCTCGTCAACCGCGCGCTGCCCGCGGACCAGGCCGCGATGAAGGCGCATGTCCTCTTCCTCGCCTCGGACGCGCTGAAGGGGCGTGAGGCGGGCTCGCCCGAGTTCGACATCGCCGCGCAATATGTCGCCGCGCAATTCTATGCCGCGGGCTTGCGCCCGGCGGGAGACGATGGCGGCTACCTCCAGCGCGTGCCGCTCGTCGTCTACAAGGCAGCGGACGAAGGCGCGATGAGCTGGACGGGCGCGAACGGCCGGCGCCAGGCTCTGGTCTTCGGCACGGACTATATCCCGACCGCCAATCCGGCGAAGGCGGAGACGATCGTATCCGCGCCGCTGGTCTTCGCCGGGCGCGGTATCGTCGCCCCGCAGTTCGGCGTCGACGATTATGCCGGCGTCGACGTGCGCGGCAAGATCGTCGCGATCTTCGCCGGATCGCCGACGCGCTTCCCGGGCGAGGAGCGTGCCTATTTCGCCTCGCCCGCCACCAAGGCGCAGCTCGCCGCGGCGCGCGGCGCGGTGGGCATCGTCATGCTCGATGCGCCGCGTGCCGGCCCGCGCCAGCGCGATTTCGCCGCGACGGCGAAGGGATATGCGACGCCGCGAACCACTTGGGCGACGCCCGCCGGCGTCGGCTACAGCCCGGCACCGGCGGCACCGGTGCTCGGCACCCTCAGCCAATCGGCCGCCGAGCGTCTGTTCGCCGGCAGCGCCCGGCCTTGGTCGGCGATCGTCGCGCAGGCGGCGACCGACGACCCACGCTACGTCGCCATGCCCCTGATGGGAACGCTGAGCGCAACGACGCGCACCGCCTTCACGCCCGGCGCGAGCAGCAACGTCGTCGGGATCGTACCCGGCACCGATCCGGTGCTGGGCCGCGAGGTGGTGATCCTGTCCGCCCACCTCGACCATATCGGCGTCTCGCCCGCCCGCCCCGACGACGCGCCGGGCCGCGACCGGATCAACAACGGCGCGCTCGACAATGCGATCGGGATCGCCAGCCTGATCGAAGAGGCGAAGCGCTTCACCGCGAGCGGCAAACCGCCGAAGCGCACCGTCATGTTCCTGGCCGTGACCGGCGAGGAAAAGGGGCTGATCGGATCGAGCTATTTCGTCGAACACCCGACCGTGCCGCTCCGCGACATCGTCGCCGACGTGAATCTCGACATGCCGGTGCTGCTCTACCGGTTCGAGGACATGATCGCGTTCGGCGCGCAACGCTCGACGCTAGGGCCGATCGTCACTCGCGCGGTGAACGGCGTCGGCGTCGGCCTGTCGCCCGATCCGATGCCCGAACAGGGCTTCTTCACCCGCTCGGACCATTTCAACTTCGTTCGCAAGGGCATCCCCTCCGTCTTCCTCTGGCCCGGCATCAAGGGCGCGGGTCGGGCGCCCTTCGAGGACTTCCTCGAGCATCGCTACCACCGTCCCGGCGACGATCTGACCCAGCCGATCCTGTGGGATCAGGGTGTGCGCTTCGTCGCCACCAACTACGCCATCGCGCGCGAGATCGCCGACGCGCCCGCCAAGCCTGTGTGGAACAAGGGCGATTATTTCGGCACGACCTACAAGGGGCCCATGGCGCGATGATGCGGGGTGACGGGCGCGCATGCTGCTGATCTTCGGTCTCGGCTATACCGCCCGGCGCATCGCGGCCGCCTGGCCGGACGCGGTGCTGGGAACGACGCGCGACGGTCGCGACGGCAGCCTGCGGTTCGACGATGAGGCGGCGGTGCGAAGCGCCCTCGCGTCGGCGACGCATGTCCTGTCGTCGGTGCCGCCGACGGATGACGGCGACCCGGTGCTGGTGCGCTACGGCGATGCGCTGGCGGCACGCTGGCTGGGTTATCTGTCGTCGACCGGCGTCTATGGCGACGCAGCTGGCGCCTGGGTCGACGAACATGCTCCGACCGGCCGCGGCCGCCGCTCGGCACGGACCGCCGCCGATGCCGCCTGGCTGGCGCGTGGGGCCCGCGTCTTCCGCCTGCCAGGCATCTACGGCCCCGGCCGCTCACCGCTCGACCGGGTGCGGCAGGGCAGAGCGCATCGGGTCGGTCTTGCCGATCAAGTGTTCAGCCGCGTCCATGCCGACGACATCGTCGCCGGCGTGCTCGCCGCGCGCGAGGCGCCCGCCGGGGCATACAATCTCGCCGACAATTGCCCCAGCCCGCAGGACGAGGTCGTGGCGTTCGCGGCTCAGCTGCTCGGCCTGCCGCCACCGCCGCTGGTCGCGCTCGACACGCTGTCGCCCATGGCGCGCGGCTTCTATGCGGAGAACCGCCGCATCGCGAACGGCAAGGCCAAGCGCGTGCTCGGCTGGCGGCCGCGCTACGCCGACTATCGGTTCGGCCTGCGCGCCCTCAACGCGATCACCAGTCCGACGCCGGTCAGCCCGGCGCCCGCGGCCGCGAGCGGCGACCAGCGATAGCCTTCGAACAGCGTCGACAGCAGCATCGCGATCACCGGCACGATGACGCTCGAATAGGCGGCCTTGGCCGGCCCGATCACGCGCAGCACGCGGTAGTAGAGCGGGAACGCGAGCGCCGATCCGGCGAGCCCGAGATAGAGGATGCCAGCCCAATAGCCGGCGCGCATCTCGACCACCGGCGGCCCCGTCAGTGCCCAGGCGACGACACCGTCAATGCCGGCGCCGATCAGCATCGCGACCGCCAGCGTCGCCATCATCGGATAGCGCTTTGCGGTCGGCGTCGCCTGCAGCACGTTGGCGATCGAGGCTGCAAGCACGGCGACACCGGTGAAGCCGATGCCGGCGAGCGTCGCCGCCGCGCCCGCCGGCCCCACCCGCGCCTCGTGCAGGAACAGCAGCGCGATCCCCGCGATCGCGACGCCCGATCCGGCGATCAGCTGCCGCCCCATGCGCTGCCCGAGCAGCACCCGCGCGAGCAGCGCGTTGGGCACCAGCAGCAATGCGAACACCACCGCCACGAGGCCCGAGGTGATGTGATGCTCGGCGCGATAGACGAAGTTGAAGTTGAGGCAGAACTGGAAGAGGCCGATCGCGGCGGCGAACGCCCAGCCGCGTCCGTCGAGCGCGATGCGCTCGCCCTTCGCCTTCGCCACGATCGCCATGGCGAAGCCGGCGACGAGGAAGCGGTAGGTCACGGACCAGCTCGGCGGCACCACCCCCAACTGGTCGCGGATCACCAGCCACGTCGATCCCCAGATCAACGTGACGAGCGCGAAGGGGACGAGGATCGCCGCGCGCGTCGACTGCGGCGCCGGCGCCTCGGTCACAGCTGCCGTATCGCCGCGGCCAGCGCGGCGACCTGATCCGCCGGGCTGTCCCAGGCGGTGACCAGCCGGATTTCACCTGCGGCCCAGTCGTAGAAGTCGAAGCCCTGCGCGCGCAGCGCCGCGGATTCTGCGGGGGTGGCGCGCAGGAACACCTCGTTCGCCTCGACGGGATGGATCAGCCGCGTGCCCGCCGCGGCGGCGATTTCGCCTGCCCGCGCGTTGGCGGCTCGCGCATTGTCGAGCCACAGGTCGTCCTCCAGCATCGCGAGTACCTGCGCCGCGAGATATCGGCCCTTGGAGAAGAGCAGTCCGGCACGCTTGCGGCGGTGGAGCGTCGCCGCAGCGAGGTCGGGGCGGAAGAAGACGAGCAGCTCGGCGCTCATCGCGCCGTTCTTGACGAAGCCGAAGCTCAGCGCATCGACCCCCGCCTCGCACGTCACCGCGGCGGGCGTGCAGCCGAGCGTCGCCACCGCATTGGCGAAGCGGGCGCCGTCCATGTGCAGGCCGAGACCGCGATCCTTCGCGAGTGCGCCGATCGCCGCGACCTCGTCGGGCGTGTAGACGCGGCCGTATTCGGTCGCGTTGGTGATCGAGATGGCATGCGGCTGGACCCGGTGAACGTCGTTCGCGATCGCATCGATTACCGTCGCAATCGTTGCGGGCGTCAGCTTCGCGCCCTCGCCATCGGCGAGGTAGAGCTTGGCGCCATGCGTGTAGAATTCCGGCGCGCCGCCCTCGTCGTTCTGGATGTGCGCGTCGCGGTGGCAGACGACGCCGCCGTAAGGCGGGCACAAGGCTGCGAGCGCCAGGCAATTGGCCGCGGTACCGGTCGGCACCCACAAGGCCGCGACCTCGGTTCCGAAAAGGTCGGAGAGGCGGGCGTCGAGTGCCTTCGACCGGGCATCGCCGTCATAGGCGGTGTCGAGCATGTTGGCCTCGGCCAGCGCGGCCATGACCTTGGGATGCACGGGCGCGGCATTGTCGGAAAAGAAGCGCATAACCAAGCGCCTTGCGGTCGTCGCGAGGCAGCGTCAACCGCCCTATCGCCAATCGCGTCGAGCTTGCTAGGATTGCGCGCAAAGGGGATCTCATGCGCTATCTGTCCGCCGCTCTGCTGCTCGCCACCACCAGCGTCGTCGGGGCCGCGCCCGCGCTCGGCCAGGCGCTGCCGCCGCCCGTGGCGCTGCCCGGCGACAGTGCCGAGGACATGAAGCTCAAGCGGTTGTTCTACGACAGCGATGAGCGCGATCTGGCGCTCGACCCGCTCTCGGCGATCCTGCGCGGCGACATGCGCTATGCCGACCGGTTCGGAGACTATCTGACCGATGCCGCGACGGCGCGCGAGAAGCGCAATCTCGAAGCGGATCTGGCCGCGTTGCAGGCGATCGACCGGGCCAGGCTCACCCCCGTAGACCGGATCGCCTACGATGTGTTCGGCAACACCGTTCGGGTCAATCTTCGCGGCTACGCCCCCGACATCCAGTCGGTCACCCGGCTGCTGCCGATCGGGCATTTCGGCGGCTTCCAGACCTTCTATCCCGATTTCGCCGGCGGCAAGGGCGGCGCGCCGTTCAAGACCGTCGCCGACTATGACAACAACCTGAAGCGCAACATCGGCTACGCAGCCCTGTACGACCGCGTCATCGCCCGCTTCCGCGAAGGCATGGCGAAGGGCGTCGTCCAGCCGCGCCTCGTCGTCGAGAACATGATCGCGCAATTCGACAATCTGATCGCGCAGGGTGTCGAGGGCTCGGTCTTCTACGCACCCGTCACGATGTTCCCGGCGAGTATCGCCGCCGCCGATCGCCAGCGCCTCACCGCCGCCTATGCCGCACAGGTCCGCGACGTCATCATTCCGGCGCACGTCCGGATCCGCGACTTCCTGAAGACCGAATATCTGCCGAAGGCGCGCGCTACGGTAGGCCTGTCGGCGATTCCCGGCGGCGATGCGCTCTACGCCTATCGGATCGAGCAGAACACGACCCTGCCGCTCAAGGCTGAGGAGGTCCATCAGCTTGGCCTGTCGGAGGTCGCGCGGATCACGCGCGAGATGGAGGCGCAGAAGGTCGCGGTGGGGTTCAAGGGAACGCTGCCCGAATTCTTCACCTATCTGCGGACGGAGAAGCGCTTCCAGCCGACCAGCGCCGACGAGGTTCGCCGCGGCTTCGAAGGCATCGGCAAGCGGATCGATGCGCGCGTGCGCGAACAGTTCGCGCTGGTCCCCAAGACCCCGCTCGAGATTCGTCCGGTCCCGGATTACCGTGCCAAGACCGATGCCGCGGGCAGCTATCAGGACGGGACGCCCGACGGATCGCGCCCCGGCATCTTCTATTACAACACCTACGACCTGCCGAGCCGCTACACCTGGGGCATGGAGACGCTGTACCTGCACGAGGCGGTGCCGGGGCACCATTTCCAGATCGCCCTGGCGCAGGAAAATACGGCATTGCCCGCGTTCATGCGCTTCGGCGGCAACACCGCCTATGTCGAAGGGTGGGCGCTTTATGCCGAGACGCTGTGGAAGCCGCTCGGCATGGAGACCGATCCCTATCAGCGGATGGGCGGGCTCAACGACGAGATGCTGCGCGCGATGCGGCTGGTGGTCGATACCGGCATCCACGCCAAGGGCTGGGGCCGCGACCAGGCGATCGCCTATATGCTCGAGCATTCCGCGATGCCGAAGACGGATGCCACCGCCGAGGTCGAGCGGTACATCGCCATCCCCGGCCAGGCACTCGCCTATAAGATCGGCCAGCTGACGATCCTGCGCCTCAAGGCCGAGGCGCAGGCGAAGCAGGGCGCCGCCTTCGATCCGCGCGCCTTCCACGCCGCCGTGCTCGACAGCGGCGCGCTGCCGATGCCCGTTCTGGAAGCGAAGGTACGTGGCTGGATGGCCGGCGCCAACTAAGCGTCAGGGCCGGATCGTGCGCGTGATCCGGCCGGCGGCGTCGAGGAACGCGATCTGTGCCGCGCCCGCCTTGTCGACATGGAGGCGCAGCCGGGGGCGGCCGGCCGCGTCCTTGAGGTCGAGCGTCGCATCGCCGTCGCCGTCCTTGCCGAAGAAGGCGCGCTGGTAGCCGAACGCGCCGCGCGCCCGCATGCGTTCGATCGCCGCCACGCGCGCGGCCGGCGACAGTCCGTCGAGTCGTCGTATCGCCGCGAGGTCGAGCGGCGCATCGGGGCGATCGGCGACGGTCAGTCCCGCGGTGCGACGGCCGTTCTCCTCGTTCTGGTCGAGCGCGACCACCTGGTCCTGTTCGTATTGATCGAAGCTGAGATGGCCGAAGCCGGCCCCCCGCCCGTCGATGCGTCGGCCGCCGAAGATGAGCCCGCCATTCTCCGTGCCTTCGTCGTTGTAGAACAGCATGCCGGCGGAGTCGGTGCGGGCGGGATGGGGATGTTCGACCTTATGGAGGATGAAGCCGGGAAAGCGGTCTCGCGCGGCGATTACCATCCGTATCGTGCCGTCGCCCTCGCGCACGTTGATTCGGCGCACGTCGAGCGTGTCGATGGTGGTCGGTGCGGCGGCACCGGTCGCCAGCAGCCATCCGAGCACGAGCGTCAGAGCGCCCGCATACAGGATCAGCGCTCGTGTCGCATCGAACCGCATCGCAACACTCCCACAAAGGACTCGAGGGTGATCCTACGCCGTCGCGGCCCGGCGGCAACATCCGCTCACGCCCCCGAAGGAGCGTTCAGGCGGTCGCAACGACCCGGTCGGCGAGGCGGCGGTAGAAGGCGGACACGCCGATGATGTCGCCGGACGAGGGGCGCAGGCGTTCGCCGATGGCGTAGCGCCGCAGGACGGTCGTCGACGCCGGGGCGAACCAGCCGGCGGTCATCCGGTCGCCGTCGCGGCGGTCGGGACGGTTGGCGCGGCCGTCGCCGTGCGACAGGCACAGCCGCGTCCGTGCGAGCGCATGAAGCCGGATCTGGTCGGCGGCGCGGTCGCCATAGGGAGCGGCATGGTCGCCGAGCTTCGCCGCGGTCGTCGCGGCGAGCGACAAACGCTCCGGCGCCGCAGGTCCGGCCGCCTCGTCGATCAGGATGTGGAGGAAGCGGTCGAGTTCGCGCAGGCAGTTGCCGACATAGCGAATGCGCACCCGGTCCGCGCCCGCGGCGGGCCAGGGAGACGCCAGCAGCGAATCCGCCGCCAGGGCGGCGAGTCGGCGCGTGCCGCGGTCCAACGTCTCATAGGCCTGCGCGACCGGCGCACGCGTCATTCGACGATGGATATCGTCTTGGCGTCGCGCGCGGCACGCAGCTTTTCGGTCCGTTCGGCGCGCACCGCCATCGCGTCCCAGGAATCGGCGGCGCGGTCGCATTGGCGACGGACGTTCTCCAGCGTCGCCTCTGCGGCGGCGGTACGCTGGATGGTCGCCTGTTCGCGGCAGAAGGTGGCAGTGTTGCTCATCGGAGCCTCCCGTATCGCACGGACCGGCCATCGGTCCGCGGTGCCGTGGCTGCAGGGAAAGAAGGGCAACAGCCGCGAAAAAGGCGCCAGCGACCGTCGATATACGACTTCAGCGCGAAATATATGGGGGCAGCGACCTGGGGACGCAATGGCCCTATTCGAGGCCGCCGCCGCCCTCACCGCCTTCGCCGCCCTCGTCGCCATCGTCCCCACCGCGTCGGTCGCGGGGGCCCGATCCCGGCGGCGGCGGACCGCGATCGCGACCCGGAGCGATACTGATGCTGCCGTCGCGCCCCATCTTCATCTGGAGGCCGAAGCCGTCGAGCGTGCCTTCGGCCTGGGGAACGGCGTCGCCGGCCGGATCCTCGACCGCGTCCTCCGGCCCGACCGCTTCCGGATCGATCGCATTCTCCTCGACCACCACCGGCGCCTGGACCGGGGCGATGCCGAGCGCAGAGACCATGAACTGGCGCCACACCTGTGCGGGGATGCCGCCGCCGTGCAGGCCGGGGTTGGGCGTGCTGTCGTCGTTCCCGACCCAGACGCCGACCACCAGATCGCCGGCGAAGCCGATGAACCAGGCGTCGCGGCTCTGCTGCGAGGTGCCGGTCTTGCCATAGGCGTCCATCGTCAGCACCGCCTCGCGCCCGGTGCCGCGCAACGACGAGGACAGCAGATCGAGCATCTTTTCGCGGATGTCGTCGGGCATCTTGGTGCTGCCGCCGGTCAGCGACTGGTACCAGCTCTTGTTCGCCTGCGCCTCCTCGAGCCCGCGCGGGTGGACCGGATAGCTGCCGTTGGCGACGGCGGCATAGGCGGCGGTCAGTTCGAGCAGCGACACCTCCGCGGTGCCGAGGCCGATCGTCGCCTCGTTCGGAATGGGCGTCGAGATGCCGAGGTCGCGCGCCGCCTTGATGACGTTCCTGACGCCGACCTCCTGCGTCAGCCGCGCCGCGACGACGTTCGAGGAGCGCGCGAAGGCACGGCGGAGCGGGATCTGGCCGAGATAGCGGCCGTCGTCGTTCTTCGGCTTCCAGCCTGCGATCTCGACCGGCGAATCGTCCGCCATCGTGTCGGGCGTCATGCCCGCGCGCATCGCCGCGAGATAGACGAACAGCTTGAACGTCGACCCCGGCTGGCGCCGCGCCTGCGTCGCGCGGTTGAACGGGCTCTTGGCATAGTCGCGCCCGCCGACCATCGCGACGACACGGCCGTCGCGCCGCATCGCCACCAGCGCGATTTGCGCCTGGCGCAGCCCCGCCTGGCGAACGACGCGTTCGGCGGTGCGTTGCAGGCGGCGATCGAGCGTGGTCTTGACCGTCGCCTCGGTCTTGATCTCGCCGGCCTGGTCGCGCGCGTCGGGGAGTACCCAATCGGCGAAATAGGTGCCGCTCGGCAGCTGCGTCGGGCGGCTGGCGAGCACGCGCTGCGGCTGAACCTCGGCGCCTTCCGCCTTGGTGAGGAAGCCGGCGTCGACCATCGCGGCGACCACCAGCATCTCGCGCTTCCTCGCGCCGGCGAGGTTGCTGGTCGGCGCGAGGCGCGAGGGCGCCTTGACGAGGCCCGCCAGCATCGCCGCCTGGCCGATGTTCATCTTTTCGGGCTCGCGGCCGAAATAGTGTTTCGACGCCGCGCGCAAACCGTAGACGTTGTCGCCGAAATAGACGTTGGACAGGTAGCGCGAGAGGATCTCGTCCTTCGACAGCCATGCCTCCAGCCAGAAGGCGATCATCACCTCGCGCAGCTTGCGCGCGGCGGTGCGATCCGAATCGAGGAAGGCGTTCTTGGCGAGCTGCTGCGTGATCGTGCTGCCGCCCTCGCGCACCCCGCCCGAGCCGACATTGTGGACGAAGGCGCGCAGGATGCCGCGCGGGTCGATGCCCCAGTGCGAGCGGAAGCGGCGATCCTCGATCGCCAGGAACGCCTGCGGGACGTGCGGCGGCAGCTTGGCGGCGTCGACGGGCCGGTCGATGATCGCGCCGCGCCGCGCGATCGGGGTGCCGTCGTCGGCGGTCAGCGTGATCGACGGCGGGGTGGGCGGCTGGAGCGACTTGCTCAAGGGCGCGGTGACGGCGAGCCAGCCGATCGCGATCACCAGCAGGACGATTGCGGCGGCGAGCCCGCGCAGGATCCAGCGGCCGATGTTGCGCGGGCGGCGCGGCGGCGGCGTCGCGCCGTCCGGTCCCTCGTCGTCGATGAAGGCGTCGAAGCGACCGGCATAGCGGTCCGCCGGGCGGTCCGCGCCGCGCGGCGGTTCGTCGTCGAGGTCGTAGCGGCGGCCGATCGCGCCGCGGCGCGCAGGGTCGACAGGATCGTGACGCATCGGCTCGTCCCAGCGGTCAGCCATACAGGTGTATTAGAATCCTAAAGCAGCTGGCGCAAGGGCCGGCGAAGGCTGGGCGTCGATCGCCGGGGCTCTACCGCGGCTGGCGCCGTTCGTCGAGCCGCGCTATCGCGCGGGCATGGCCGTTGATCGCTCCTCCGCTCCCCTGGTCGTCGGCATCGGCGGCACCATCGGCGGCGTCGCCTCCACCGAGCGCGCGCTGCGCATCGCGCTCGATGCCGCCGAGCGCGAGGGCTTCCGCACCCGGATGTTCGGCGGCGCCGACATGGCGCGGCTGCCGCTCTACGATCCGCGCGCGACGAGCCGGACCGAGGACGAGCAGGCGTTCGTCGATGCGGTGCGCCAGGCGTCGGCGGTGATCATCGCAAGCCCCGGCTATCACGGCAGCATCTCGGGCGTGGTCAAGAACGCGCTCGACCTGCTCGAGGAGACCGCCAAGGACGACCGGCCGTACCTCGCCGACATGCCGGTCGGGCTGATCGCCACCGCCTATGGCTGGCAGGCGACGGGATCGACGATCGCGGCGCTGCGCTCGATCGTCCATGCGCTGCGCGGCTGGCCGACGCCGTTCGCCGCGGCGATCAACACGCAGATCACCAAGTTCGACGACGAGGGCGGCGCGAGCGACCCCGCGGTGGTCGAACAGCTCTGCCTGATCGGCCGCCAGGTCGCCCGTTTCGCGCCGCTCGCGGCGGTCTAGCGGCTCGCACGCAAGCCGAACGTAGACAAGTCGAACACCTTAACGGAAACGATCGGGCCCGTTCGTTTCGATTCCTGTGCCGATCTCCACCAATGAGACAGAGCGGCGCACGGACCGCGACGGCGATCCGGCGTGCGTCTTCCTATAGTTCAAGGGTCAGGGCGGAGGACAGGCCACCCCGTTCATCCGTCTTTTCACAAGACCTTGGCGGCAACGCCGTCCAACGCCGTGCGTCAGGCGAGCGCCGGCGCTCCCTCGGCCGGCGTGCCCAGCAGACCCTGTCGCTTGGCGACGATGGTCGGGATCAGCGCCTGCCCCGCGACGTTGACCGCGGTGCGACCCATGTCGAGGATCGGATCGATCGCCAGCAGCAGGCCCGCGCCCTCGAGCGGCAGACCCAGGGTCGACAGCGTCAGCGTCAGCATGACGAGCGCGCCGGTCAACCCGGCGGTCGCCGCCGATCCCAGCACCGAGACGAGCACGATCAGCAGGTAATCGGCGCCGTGCAGCGGGATGTTGTAATATTGCGCGACGAACAGCGCGGCGATCGCGGGATAGATGGCGGCGCAGCCGTCCATCTTGGTGGTCGCGGCGAAGGGGACGGCGAAGGCGGCATAGCTGCGCGGCACGCCGAGCCCCTTTTCGACCACCTGCTCGGTGACCGGCAGCGTCGCGATCGACGAGCGCGAGACGAAGCCCAGCTGGATCGCCGGCCAGGCGGCGGCGAAGAAGCGGCGCGGGCTCATGCCGTTGGCGAGCAGCAGCAGCGGGTAGACGACGAACAGGACGAGCGCGAGGCCGATATAGACCGCGATCGCGAAGGTGCCGAGCGCCGACAGCGACTGCCAGCCGTAGCGCACGACGGCGCTGCCGAGCAGCGCGCCGGTGCCGATCGGGGTCAGCCGCACGACCCAGCGCAGGATGCGGCGGAAGATCGCCAGTGCCGAGGCGTTGAAGGCGAGGAACGGCGCGCCCGCCTCGCCGGTGCGCACCGCGGCGACGCCGATCGCGATCGCGACGACGATGAGCTGGAGGACGTTGAACGACAGACGCGTCTTCGCGGCGCCGTCCGCGACATTGGTCGAGGCCTCGAGCGCGAGCACGTTGCCGGGTACCAGCCCGCGC
>JBKBTU010000289.1:0-2911 GCA_046290715.1 Sphingomonas sp.
TGCGGCCCTGGGTCGGACGCATGCCCTTCATCTCGAGCGGAAGGTGATCGATCTGCGCCTTCATGATGCCGGTGATCTGGCCGTGCCGCTCCGGGCTGCACCAGACTTGGCCCTCCGACCACATCGCCAGTTCGCGCAGCTCGTGAACGGCCGGATGATCGTCGCCTGCCACCTGGTCGGGGAGCGGCAGCGTCGAGGGATCGAAGATCCGCGTTTCCGCGCCGAAGGATTGCAGCAGGCGCGCCGCTTCCTCCGTGGCGAGCCGCGAGAAGGAGCGCTCGCGCAAGCTGCCGTAAAGCAGAAGTATCCGGGGGGCCGGCTCCAGCGGTCCGAGCCCCGACGCGGGCCGCGCGCGGATGTAGGCTGGATCGAGTGCCGGCAGGAGGTCGGGATCGGCAAGCGTACGGAGCGGCATCAAAGAGCTTTCACGAGATAGGTGGCCGACGCCGGGCAGAGCGCGGTGAACTCGCGCGAGGCGGCAACCGTGGGCGGTGCCGCAGCGCGATCGGCCCCGGCATAGCCGTTCACCCGAAAGAACGGCGCTGCGGTGTTGGTCAGAAGGCGGAGCCGCTCGACGCCGAGCCGGCGCGCCTCGCCCTCGAGCAGCGCCAGCATCGCGCGGCCGATGCCGGCGCCCCGGTGATCGGCCACGACAACCAGCGAGCGGAGCAGGCGGTCCGACCCTTCGCCCTCGATCCCGCCGAACCCGACCAACCCAGCGTCGTCGTCGAAGCGGACGAAGGCGCGGCCGGGTTCGGCGAGGTCGGCGGTCGGCAGCTTGGCGGCTGCCAGCGCGCCGGCCAGATCATCTAGCGCGCCCGGCGCGAGACACGTGACGCGGAGGCCGGTCACGCGCGCGCACCGCGCTCGTACCAGCCCCGCGACGCCTTCACGATCGAGACGACCGACAGCATCACCGGCACCTCGACCAGCACGCCCACGACCGTCGCCAGCGCCGCGCCCGACGTGAGCCCGAACAGCGAGATGGCGGCCGCGACGGCCAATTCGAAGAAGTTGGACGCGCCGATCAGCGCCGCAGGCGCCGCCACGCACCATGCAACGCCGAAGCGGCGCGACAGCCAGTAGGCTAGCCCTGCATTGAAATAGACCTGGATGAGGATCGGCACCGCGAGCAGCGCGATCACCAGCGGCTGCGCCACGATCGCCTCACCCTGAAAGCCGAACAGCAGGACGAGCGTCGCCAGCAGCGAAACGAGCGATACCGGGCCGAGGCGACCGAGCAGCCGGTCGAGCGCTGACTGTCCGCCGTTTGCCAGCACGGCCCGGCGAACGAGCTGGGCGGCGATGACCGGCACGACGATGTAGAGCAGCACCGAGATCAGTAGCGTGTCCCACGGCACCGTCACCGAGGCAACGCCGAGCAGCAGCCCGACGAGCGGCGCAAACAGAAACACCATGATGACGTCGTTCAGCGCGACCTGGGACAGCGTATAGGTCGGCTCGCCCTCGCACAGGTTCGACCATACGAACACCATGGCGGTGCACGGTGCCGCAGCGAGCAGGATCAGGCCGGCGATGTAGGACGGCCCCTCCCCTGCGGGCAGGAGCGGCGCGAACAGCCAACCGATGAACAATGTGCCCAGTGCTGCCATCGAGAAGGGCTTCACCGCCCAGTTGATGAACAGCGTGACGCCCACCCCCTTCCAATGCTGGCGGATCGACCCGAGCGCGCCGAAGTCGATCTTGAGCAGCATCGGCACGATCATCAGCCATATCAGTACCGCGACGATGAGATTGACGCGCGCGACCTCGGCCGAGGCGATGCGCGCGAACAGGCCGGGCAAAAGGTGCCCCAGGCCGATGCCGGCAACGATGCAGAGCGCCACCCAGAGCGTCAGGTATCGCTCGAAGGTGCCGATGCCGGGGCGCGCCGGCGCAGGTCCGGCGACGGGGGCGATCGTCGACATGGGCTCAGCCAACCCGCTCGCCGAACGCGTCCACCACCTGTTCGCCGTCCTCCTTGGCGAATTCGCCGAGCTGTGCGCTCGGCAGCAGATCGAGGACGGCTTCGGACGGGCGGCAGAGCTTCACGCCTAGAGGGGAGACGACCAGCGGGCGGTTGATGAGGATCGGGTGCGTCATCATCGCGTCCACCAGCGCCTCGTCGGACAGCGAGGTGTCGCCGAGCCCCAGCTCCGCATAGGGCGTACCCTTCCCGCGCAGCAGCTCGCGCGGCGAGATGCCCGCCCGCTCGATCAGCGCGACCAGCAGCCCGCGCGACGGGGGGGTCTTCAAATATTCGATCACATGCGGCTCGATGCCGGCATTGCGGATCATGGCGAGCGCGTTGCGCGATGTGCCGCACTCGGGATTGTGGTAGATGACGATGTCGACGGCCACGGGGTGTCCTTTCAGCAGCAGGGAGCGAGTTCGGCGACGAGCGGGACGCACAATTCGGCGTTGCCGGCACAGCAATCCTTGACCAGGAACAGCGTCAGCGCGCGCAGCCCGCCGAGGTCGGCGCGGTAGATGATCGAGCGGCTGTGCCGTTCGGAGCGGACGAGGCCGGCACGGGCCAGGATACCGAGATGCGCCGACATCGTGTTCTGCGGCACATCCAGCCGGCGGGCGATCTCGCCTGCAGCCAACCCGTCAGGCTCGTGCCGCACCAGCAGACGAAACACGTCGAGGCGCGTGCCCTGCGCCAACGCCCCCAGTGCCGCGATCGCCGACTCGCTTTCCATATATCCAGCATAGCGGATATGTGGAGGAAGGCTAGGCTGTTGCTCCGAAAGTGACTTCTCGTGACTTCGCACTCAGGCGGTGAGACGCACAGGTGTGCCACGTGGTACACCTGTGATCGGCAACGCTGCCCGGTCGTCGAGCATCGCCAGCAGATCTCCCAGCGCGCGACGTCGATACGCATTGTACCAGCGGCGCCGACGATGTT
>JBKBTU010000290.1:0-2887 GCA_046290715.1 Sphingomonas sp.
GAAGGGCAATACCGTCGATCCGCTCGGCCTGATCGACAAATACGGCGCCGACGCGCTGCGCTTCTTCATGGCGGCGATGGAGAGCCAGGGCCGCGACATCAAGATGGATGAGAAGCGGGTCGAGGGCTATCGCAACTTCGCGACCAAGCTGTGGAACGCGGCTCGCTTCGCGCAGGCGAACGGCATTGGCGGGTCGAGCACGCTGGAGCCGCCCGCCGCGACGCTGGCCGTGAACAAGTGGATCGTCGCCGAGACGATCCGCACCGTGCAGACGGTCGACCTCGCGCTTGCGGATTATCGCTTCGACGGTGCCGCGAACGCGATCTACCAGTTCGTCTGGAGTCGCTTCTGCGACTGGTATCTCGAGCTCATCAAGGGCGCGATCGACGCGGAGACCAAGGCGGTCGCCGGCTGGGTGCTCGACCAGATCCTCGTCCTGCTCCACCCGTTCATGCCGTTCATCACCGAGGAGCTGTGGCACGCGATGGCGCCGGAGGGGGCGCCCCGCGACCACGACCTGATCGTCGCGCGCTGGCCGATGGCGGACGCGCGCAGCCTCGACCCCGCCGCGGAGCAGGAGGTCGACTGGCTGATCCGCCTCGTCGGCGAGATCCGCGCCGCGCGTACCGAGCTGAACGTGCCGCCGGGCGCGCGGCTGCCGCTCCACGTCCGCGACGCGGGGGCAGTGACCGCCGAGCGGCTCACGCGGCAGGCGGCGGTGCTCGCCCGCCTCGCGCGCGTCGACGTCGCGCAGGGCGAGGCGGCCGGGGGCGCCGCGCAGGTCGTCGTCGACGAGGCGACCTTCGTCCTGCCGCTGGAGGGCGTCATCGACCTCGCCGCCGAGCGCAGCCGCCTCGCCAAGGCGATCGCCGCGGCCGAAAAGGAGCGGGACGGTCTCGCCGGCCGCCTCGGCAACCCCAGCTTCGTCGAACGCGCCAAGCCCGAGGCGGTCGAAAAGGCCAAGGCCGACCACGCGGACAAGACCGCCGAGGCCGAGCGGTTGTCCGCGGCATTGGCGCGGCTGGGGTAGAGCATCGAGCGCCAAACCCGCTCCGTTAGCCCTGAGCTCGTCGAAGGGCGGTGCCACAAGCGCCACGCCTGTGGAGGTCCGCCCTTCGACGGGCTCAGGGCTGCCGGTCAGAGGGCAACCCGATAGTCAAAGGAGAGGGGGAAAATCACCCTGTCCTACACGCCGCCGATCTGTCAGCGTCGCGGGGTGCCCGTCTCGCCCGCCCTTGCCCTGCACGTACCTGACAAACGCGTGCGCGGGACGTTTCCGACCCCCACGTAGCGTAAACTTCGCAAACTTCCGCGGGGATCGACCACCTGCGGCTGAACCCGAATCGGCGGCCCGCGTTGGACGCCACGCCGCATCGAAGGGACCGGATTTGGCCAAACCGCAGCGCGATCTCACCTCCGGCGCGATCGGCGGCACCCTGCTCGCCTTCGCGCTCCCCACTTTGGGGTCGAACATCCTCCAGTCGCTCAACGGGTCGATCAACGCGATCTGGGTCGGCCGCTTCCTCGGCGAAGGCGCGCTCGCCGCGACCTCCAACGCCAACATCATCATGTTCCTGATGTTTGGCGCGGTTTTCGGCTTCGGCATGGCCGCGACGATCCTCGTCGGGCAAAGCTTCGGCCGACGCGACGTCGAGGGCGGGCGCCGCGCGTTCGGCGCCGCGGTCGGGCTCGTGCTGGCGGGATCGGCGATGATCGGGCTGCTCGGCTGGCTGTTCTCGTCGGACATCCTGCACCTGCTCGCGACGCCGGGCGACGCCATGGCGCTGGCGGAGGCGTATCTCCGGGTGATCTTCCTCGGCCTGCCGGCGTCGATGCTGCTGGTGCTGGTGATGATGGGATTGCGGGGCACCGGCGATTCGCTGACGCCGCTCTGGTTCATGGGGCTAAGCGTCGTGCTCGACAGCGGCCTCAACCCGCTGCTGATCGCCGGGATCGGGCCGTTTCCGCGGCTCGGCATCGCCGGCTCGGCCTGGGCGACGCTGATCGCCAACCACTGCGCGCTCGCCGCGCTCGTCGCCTACGTCTACCGGCGCGACCTGCCGATCCGGTTGCGCGGCGCCGAACTGCGCTGGATCCGCCCGAGCCGCAACCTTGCCGCCACGATCGTGCGCAAGGGGTTGCCGATGGGCGCGCAGATGCTGGTGATGTCGTCCGCCGGCCTCACTATGGTCGGCTTCGTCAACCGGCAGGGCGTGGAGACCGCGGCCGCCTATGCCGTGTCGCAGCAGCTTTGGACTTACATCCAGATGCCCGCGCTCGCGATCGGCGCGGCGGTCAGCGCGATGGCGGCGCAGAACATCGGGGCAGGGCGGTGGGACCGGGTGGCGAGCGTCACCCGCTTCGGCCTCCTCTACAACGTCGCGCTGACGGGCACGATGGTCGCCGCGGTGATCCTGTTCGACCGGCAGGTGATGACGCTGTTCGTCCCCGGCGACAGTCCGGCTTTGCCGATCGCCCGCCATATCCAGCTGATCGCGAGCTGGAACTTCGTCGTCTTCGGCATGACGATGGTGCTCTTCTCCACCGTCCGCGCCAACGGTGCGGTGCTCGCGCCGCTGCTGTTCCTGTTCATCTCCATGTACCCGGTCCGCATCGGCTTTGCGCTCGGCGCCCGCGACTGGCTCGGCGCCGATTCGCTGTGGTGGAGCTTCCCGGTCGGCTCTGCGGTCAACCTGGTGATGGCGGCACTCTACTATCGCTACGGCAACTGGCGGCGCGGCAGTCTGGCCGTCACCGCCGACGCCGACGAAGCGCACGAGCACAGCCACACCGTCGCCGAACCCGGCGGCCGCTTGCAGCCGAGTGGGTAAGATTGGCACTCACCCTCACCCTTCGCCGCCTCCGGCGGCTCTTCCCTCTCCCACCG
>JBKBTU010000291.1:0-2858 GCA_046290715.1 Sphingomonas sp.
TGAGCGCCGGGTTGGTGTTGCCCGTCTGGATGTTGGCGATGTTGATTGCCACGTCCTGCGTCACGCGCTCCTGGTCGAGGCGCGGCCGGACCATCGTCTGGGACGCGCCGATCTTGACGTAGCCGCCGTCGATCAGCTCGACCGAGAAGGTCGCCGAGGGCAGGACGTTGGTGTACGTCTCCTTCTGGTCGGCAGGTGCGATCGTCACGATGCCGTTGGTGACGTTGGCGATCTGGCCGGTGCCGCGCTGTTCGCTGCGCACCACCTGCACGCCGAGCGAGCCCTTGACCGCCTTGCCGCCGACGTCGCCGTCCAGATTGACCTTGGCATAGCCGGTCCAGACGTTCTCGGTGACGACATTGTCTCGGACAAGCGCAGACGGACGCCCGTCGAACGCGGAATTGAGCGCGTTGTTGGAGACGTAGAGCGGGTCGTAGGTCAGCATCGCGGGGATGCCGAGGTAGGTCAGCGGGATATTGGTGCCGAGCAGCGCCTCGGTCGGTACGTTCGCGGACCGCGGGGTGCCGCTGGCCACCGTACCGCCGGTCCCCGCGCCGCGCGGGCAAAGGAAGTAGGAGGTGTAGGCGCTGGTCTTCTGACGGCGGCTGTAGTTGCCGCCGACTTCCCAGCTCTTGACGACGCTGCCCTCGAACTCGCCGTTCAGGCTGGCGCGCAGCGACTTGAGGTCGTCGGTGAAGCTCGGCCGATTGAGGAAGCCCGACTGGACGACCTGCTGCGTGCCATTGTTGCCCCAGCCCTGCGGGTCGGTCAGCTTCAGGATATTGGTGTTGGTGTAATCGAGCGTGGGGACGATCGTGTAGGTGCCGTTGCCGTTCTGCGTGATCCGGACCGTGTCGGCGACGCCGCTCTTCGAAAAGCCGGTGCCGGTGTTGGTTTCGAGCAGGAAGTCGGTGCGCTCCGCGCGGCTCCAGCTTGCATCGACGTTGAAATGGATCGTGTCGGTCAGCTTGAGATCATTGTTCCAGCCGAGCGACAGGTTCTTGGCGGTGCGCTTGTTATAATCGTTGCGCTGCACGGCGAAGACGTTGCTGAACGTCGTGCCGGTCACGAATCCGTTCGAGACGGTGGTGTTCGACGCGACCGTACCGTTGTCGGTCGCGTTGGTCGGATCGTCGAGCTGGCCGGCGAGCGGGAATTCGATGCCACGCAGATGCTGTTCTTCGGTGAAGTGCGAATAGAGCGCGTCGAAGGTCGAGTGGAAGCTGTCCGACGGCGCCCATTCCACCGTCGCGACCGCGCCGTAGCGGCGCAGCTCGTTGGACTGCACATAGGGCTTGGCGCCGGTGAGGATGAACGGCGAGGCGGCGGTGCCCGCGCCGTTATAGCCCCAGGCGTTGTAGCGCTCGTTCTGCGAGGGCGTCTGCGTGCCCGAGACGCCGATGGCGATGCCGAGCGTGTCGTTGGCGAACTTGTCGACATAGGTCGCCGACGCGCGGTAGCCGTAACGCGACGAATCCGGGTTGAGGTTGTCGATACCGTTCATCTGCCCGCGCGCGTTGATCGCGAAGACGCGGCCCGACTGTTCGAGCGGGCGCAGCATGCGCAGGTCGACGGTGCCCGAGATGCCGGCCGCGATCAGCGAGGCGTCGGCGGACTTGTAGACGTTGACGTTGCGGAAGAATTCGGACGGATACTGGTCGTATTCGACGCCGCGGTTGTCGCCGACGGTCACCTGCTCGCGACCGTTGAGCAAGGTGGTCGAGAAATCGGGGCCGAGGCCGCGGATCGACAGGCGCTGGTCGCGACCTTCGAGACGCTGCGCGGTGACGCCGGGCAGGCGGGCGAGCGAATCCGCGATCGACACGTCGGGCAGCTTGCCGACGTCCTCGGCCGAGACGCTGTCGACGATCAGCGTCGAATTGCGCTTGATCTTGGCCGAGCTCGCGAGACTGGCGCGGATGCCGGTGACGACGATCTCGCTGTCGTCGGCGGCGGCATTGTCGGCCGTCTGCGCCTGCGCCGCATCCTGGTTGGGGGTCGGCTCGGCGGCGGGCGCGGGCGCCTGCACGGTCGCGGCGGCGGACGGGTTGGCGGTGGGCGACTGCGGGTTCGGCGCTTCCTGCGCGAACGCCGCGCCGCCGGTCACCAGCAGCACGCTGCCGATCGCGACGGTGCTGGAGCGCAGCGCGACCCGCGCGCGCTTCGAAAACGTGGAATCGATCTGGGACACGGTGAATCCTCCCCCTTGCGTGGCGCCATGCCCCCGCCCGCTGCCATGGCGGACGATCGGCTGGCTGTATTGCCGGCTTGTGAACGGGAGGCGATTAGGAGTGAAGTCGGCCACATACGTATTCACGGGCCATGCGAAGCCGCGTGATCTTTATGCAACACGCGACGCTAAGTTGTTGCTTCAAAAAAGGTGTTTACCGTCAGGCGGCCGTCGGCCGGGTCGGGGCTGAACGACAGCGTCTCGGGCAGAGCGGCGCAATGCAGCGTGTTCGAGCGGTAGAGGAGCGCTCGGTTGAACCGCCCTTCGTGCCGCGCGACGCGCGCATAGACGGGCGTGTCGCCGTCGATATATCGAGCATCGGGTACGCCATGGCGGCGTAAGTCGGCGTCGAGCGCGGTGCGGTAGGGCGCGAGCCGGCCCGCATCGATCGATTCGAAGCCCGTCGTGCGATGGCGGTAGAAGGCGGTGCCGCTGCTTTCGTCTGGCGACAGGAAATGCAGCAGCGCCAGCCGGCTCGGCGACACTTCGTCGAAATGCGGCAGGCGCTGGATCGGCGTCAGCGCCGACGGCGGCGTGGTCACCAGCGAATAGAAGGCGTCGACGATCTCGAGCCGCCCCAGCCCGAACACGTCGGCGGCGATCGGTGCGAGCCGCGCCAGCAGGTCGC
>JBKBTU010000292.1:0-2844 GCA_046290715.1 Sphingomonas sp.
CCAGCAAAGCGCCGAGACGCTCAACAGCGCGATCCAGGACGCGCGGCCGGGCCTCCAGACCTTCTCCAAGCAGACGATCCCGGAGGCGAACCGGCTGGTGCGCGACCTGCGCGTCACCGCGACGGCGCTGTCGTCGATCGCCGACAAGGTCGATCAGGGCGGCGCCAGCTCGCTGATCGGCCAGCAGAAGCTCCCCGACTACAAGGGCAAGTGAGATCATGAAGAGCAAACTTCTCCTTCTCGCCGCGGCCCTGCCGCTCGCCGGCTGCATCAGCTTCGGCGCCAAGCCGCCGCCCTCGCTGCTGACGTTGCAGGCGACGTCGGCGCCGGCGGTGGGGGCCGAGCAGAATTCGGCGCGCACCCGATCGATCGTCATCCAGGTGCCCTCGACGCCGACCGCGATCGCGGGCACGCGCGTGCCGGTACAGGCGACGCCCGACACGATCGCCTATATCAAGGATGCGCAATGGTCCGAACCGCCCGCGCGGCTGTTCGCGCGGCTGCTGTCCGATACGGTGTCGGCGCGCAGCAACATGGTGGTGCTCTCCTCCGTCCAGTCGATCGGCGACCCGAGCGCGACGCTTACCGGGGAGTTGCGCAACTTCGGCCTCGACGCCGCCGCACGCCAGGCGGTCGTGACCTATGACGCGGCGCTCACCCGGGCGGGCAAGGAGACGGTGGAGAAGCGCCGGTTCGAGGCGCGCGTGCCGGTGACCGCGATCGATCCCGCCAATGCCGGCACCGCGCTCGGTCAGGCGGCCAACCAGGTCGGGGTCGAGGTCGCGGCCTGGGTGGCCTCGCCGAACTGACGCTCAGGGCGCGCGGCGGACCGCCGGCAACACGTCGCACACCGCCGCACCGCCCAGCGATACCATCGGTGCGTCGGGATGCTCGCGGCGTGCGACTGCAGCGGCGAAGCGCGGATTGTCGGCGCGACGATACTGGAAGTGCGGCCGCTCCGCCGCCGGCATGTCGCTCGCCAGCCGGACGCTGACGATCGGCGTGCGCTCCGCGGCGGTCGCGTACATGCCCATCGCCGCCTCGCTCCGCGGCAGGGCCGAGAGATACTGCATGCCTTCGACGATGCGGCCGACGACCGTATAGTTGCGATCGAGCCGCCGTGCCGACTGGCCGATCGGGGTGAACAGCTCGGCACCCGATCCGGTGCTCGGCAGGTCGTCGCGGGCGACGCCGACCATGCCGTAGCAATGCGTCAGCCACGCCGCCTTGCCGTCGGTCGCAACCGGCCAGCCGTCCGCGGTGATGCCCGATCCCGCCGAATAGCTGTCGGCCTTTACCATGCGCACCGCGGGCTGGAACGCCGAAATCTCGAATTCCGCCGCGGGCCGATCGGTGACCCCCGCGGGCAGCGGCTTCTTCTCCGTCGCATCGCCCCATTGGGCGACCCAGTTTTCCTGCACGCGATAGACGCTTTCCCCGTCCCACCAATGCGCCTTCGCCAGCGTGCGGACGTTGCCCACATGGGCGGGCGCCAGCGCGGGCGCGAGCCGGATCACGACCTGCCGCCCGGATGCGAGCGTCATCACCAGCAACTCGTCGTCGGGGATGGCGCGCCAGTCGGCCTCGATCGGATCGGCCAGGTTGGGTGCGGCGGCCGCCTGCGGCGTTGCGGCGGCGAGAAGGAGCAGGCTCAGCATGATGCGCAGACTGGCGCAGGCAGCGCCGGCGCGCAATGACTTGCAGCCCGCAGGCGGACAGGCTAGGCGCGCCCTTCCAGGACATGCGGAGCGGTGGCCGAGTGGTCGAAGGCGCTCGCCTGGAAAGTGAGTATACGGCAAAACCGTATCGAGGGTTCGAATCCCTCCCGCTCCGCCACTTATGCCCTTTCTGGGCCTTCTAAAATTCAGCTAAACCCGCTAAAAACAGCCAGTTCTTGGCTGTTGGGGCGTCCGCTCGCATCCGCAGCTATCCACCCGTTCCCACCACCGTTGGTGGGAAAAATGGTGGGCAAGGAGAGGTGCGATGGGCCAGCTCACTGCCATGAAGATCAAGACACTGACGGAGCCGGGCCGATACACGGACGGCGACGGACTCATGCTGATCGTGGCGGCCGGTGGCGCACGGAGCTGGATGCTTCGCGCGCGGATCGACGGAAAGCGCCGCGACATCGGACTCGGATCGCTCAAGGTGCTGACCCTCGCCGAGGCCCGCGCCAAGGCGACCGAGCTGCGCCGGCAGATCGCTCAGGGCATCGACCCAATCGCCGAGCGCAAGAAGGTCGAAGACCCGGTGCCCACCTTCCGCGAGGCCGCGGCTCTTGTGCATGAGGAGCACAAAGCCGCCTGGAAGAACGGCAAGCATCAGGATCAGTGGATCAACACGCTGACCACCTACGCCTTCCCCAAGCTCGGCGACCGGTTCGTCAACGACATCGAAGGGCCGATCATCCGCGACGTGCTGGCGCCGATCTGGCTCGCCAAGCCGGAGACCGCCCGGCGGGTTCGACAGCGCATCGGCGCCGTCCTCGATTGGAGCTACGCCAAGGGCTATCGCCCGACCGAAGCACCGATGCGTTCGCTGTCCAAGGGGCTGCCCCGCCAGCCGCGCAAGGACGGCCACTTCGCCGCGATGCCGTTCACCGACGTGCCCAAGCTGATCACCCGTTTGCGCGAGCGATCGTCAGTCGGAAGGCTCGCCATGGAGGCTTTGATCCTCACCGCCGCGCGCTCCGGCGAGATACGCGGCGCAGCGTGGAATGAAGTCGATCTGGAGGCCGGCATGTGGACCGTCCCCGCCGAGCGGATGAAGATGGGCCGGGTCCATCACGTGCCACTCGCGCCCGAAGCGGTCGACGTGTTCCGGCGGGCCGAAGCGCTCCGCGTG
>JBKBTU010000293.1:0-2810 GCA_046290715.1 Sphingomonas sp.
CCCGCGCCGACCGCATGGCCGCCGGCTTCCAGCGATTGGCGCTGCGCGTCGAGCATCTGCTTCTGGAGCTTCAGGCTCGCATCGAACCAGTCGTTCATCGCCGCTCTCCGATCGCGGCGGCGAGGCCCGCCGCCCATTTGGTGATGTCGCCCGCGCCCAGGCAGACGATCATGTCGTCCGCCCGGATCGTCGCGGCGAGCTCGTCGGCGAGCGCGTCGGCATCGGCGACGGTCGCCGCCGAGCGGTGGCCACGGCGCTTGAGGCCATCCACGAGGGCCTGCGCGTCGACGCCCTCGACCGGCGCTTCGCCCGCGGCATAGACGGGCGTCACCAGTACGCGGTCTGCGTCGTTGAACGCGGTCTGGAATTCCTCCATCAGATTGCCGAGCCGCGAATAGCGGTGCGGCTGGACGACGGCGATCACCCGGCCCCTCGCACCCTCGCGCGCCGCGGCGAGCACGGCGCGAATCTCGACCGGGTGGTGGCCGTAATCGTCGATGACGGTGGCGCCCGCCACCTCGCCCACCTTGGTGAAGCGCCGCTTGACGCCACCGAACGCCGAGAAGCCCTGCTGGATCATCGCGTCGGGGATGCCGAGCTCCAGCGCGACGCCGATCGCGGCGAGCGCGTTCTGGACGTTGTGGCGGCCGGGCATCGGCAGTTCGATCCCCTCGATCGAGCGGGTCGCACCGTCGCGTGACCGGACGATGCATTCGAAGCGGTTGCCGCCCGGCACCGGCGTCACGTTGACGCCGCGCACGTCGGCCTGCGCCGAGAAGCCGTAGGTGACGACACGCCGGTCGCGCACCCGCGGCAGCACGTTCTGCACCTCGGGATGGTCGAGGCAGAGCAGCGCCGCGCCGTAGAAGGGCACGTTCTCGACGAATTCGACGAAGGCGTCCTTCACCGCATCGAAGCTGCCGTAATGGTCGAGGTGTTCGGGATCGATGTTGGTGACGACCGCGATCGTGCCGTCGAGGCGCAGGAAGCTGCCGTCGCTCTCGTCCGCCTCGACCACCATCCAGTCGCTCGCGCCGAGGCGGGCGTTGGAGCCGTAGCTGTTGATGATCCCGCCGTTGATGACGGTCGGATCGATCCCGCCGGCGTCGAGCAAGGCGGCAACCATCGAGGTCGTCGTCGTCTTGCCATGCGTGCCGGCGACCGCGACCGTCTGCTTGAGGCGCATCAGTTCGGCCAGCATCTCGGCACGGCGCACCACCGGGATACGTCGTTCCAGCGCCGCCTCGACCTCAGGATTGGAGCGGGTGATCGCGGTGGAGGTGACGACCACCGCCGCCTCGGCGACGTTGGCGGCGGCATGGCCGATGGTGACCGCGATGCCCTTGTCGCGCAGCCCCTGCACGACATAGCCCTCGGCGACGTCCGAGCCCTGCACGGTATAGCCGAGGTTCTTCATGACCTCGGCGATGCCCGACATGCCGATGCCGCCGATGCCGACGAAGTGGATCGGGCCGATGTCGGTCGCGACGCCGCGGATCACGAGCAGATCCTCCCCGGCACGGGGAGGGGGACCAGCCGCAGGCTGGTGGAGGGGCAGCCCAGCAGGACCAGCGCTTGGGGCTGCCCCTCCGTCACGGCTGCGCCGTGCCACCTCCCCGTGCCGGGGAGGAATTTGATGTAACCCCTCATGCGTAGGCCGCCTTGCGCACGGGCTTGCCCACCGGCAGGCGGGACAGCGGCGCGTCGAGGCTTTCGACCAGATCGGCGAGGTCGCGCACCGCGTTCGGGCGGCCGACACTTTTCGCACGGACCGCTGCGTTCTCGAGCGCGGCGGGGTCGAGCCCCAGTTTCTGCATCTGCTTGGCAAGCTCCACGGCGGTGAATTCGGGCTGCGGGATCGTGCGCGCGCCGCCCGCCTTGGTGATCTCGCGCGCATTGGCGGTCTGGTGGTCGTCGGTCGCCGAGGGCAGCGGCACCAGGATCGCCGGGCGGCCCGCCGCGGTCAGCTCCGCGATCGTCGAGGCGCCCGCGCGCGCGATCACCAGATGCGCCCAGGCGAGCTGTTCGGGCATGTCGGGCAGGTAAGTGGCGAGTTCGGCCGGAATCTGATGCTCGGCATATTGCGCGCGCACCGCGTCGATATCCTCGATCCGCGCCTGATGCGTCACCTGCAACCGGCGGCGGAAGGTGACCGGCAGCATCGCGAGCCCGTCCGGCACCACCTGGCTGAGCACGCTGGCTCCCTGGCTGCCACCGGTGACGAGGACGCGAAAGATGCCGTCCTCCTCGAGCAGCGGATAGGGCCGCGTGCGCAGCGCGAGCACCGCTTCGCGCACCGGATTGCCGACGAGATGGACCTTGCGCTCGTGCTTGGCCGCGAGCCGCTCGGTCAGCTTGTACGAGGTGGCGATCGCACCCACCCGCCCCGCGACGAGCCGGTTGACGCGGCCGAGCACCGCATTCTGTTCGTGCACCGCGGTCGGGATCTTGTCGGCGAAGGCGGCGAGCAGCGCCGGGAAGGCGGGATAGCCGCCGAAGCCGATCACCGCGGCGGGCTTGAACGTACGGTAAAGCTCGCGCGCCATCGCCCGGCCGCGCCACATTTCGCGCACCGCCGACGCCCAGCCCTGCGGCTTCTTCACCTGGAAGCGGCCGGCGGGCAGGACGTGGGTCTGGACGTTCTCGAACAGGCCGGGGAAGCGCACTCCGCGCGCGTCGCTGACCAGCGCCACACGATGGCCGCGCCGGGTCAGTTCCTCCGCCAGCGCCGCCGCGGGGACCATATGTCCGCCCGTGCCGCCGGCGGCGAGGACGTAATGCTTGCTCAATTCGAACCCCATCTCACCACA
>JBKBTU010000294.1:0-2806 GCA_046290715.1 Sphingomonas sp.
ATAGGCGCGATGGATCGCCTCCGGCACCTCGGGCTTGGTCAGCGCGAGGATGTCGTTGTTGCCCTTCTGGTCGTGGGTCAGGCCGAGGCTGCCGGCGTAATCGCCTTCCGACAGCTTCCAGTTCTGGATCTCGGTGCCGAACGCGCCGTCGGTAATGAGGATGCGCTTGGCGGCTTCGGTCAGGAAGGTGTCGCGAACAGTCATAACCATCACCTCGTCATCCCAGCGAAGGCTGGGATCTCGTGCCGCGAGGGACACGCTTCATCATTGCAAGACCCCAGCCTTCGCTGGGGTGACGTATTGCCTCACGCCGCCGCGGCCGCGCTCAGCGGCTTGGCGCGCACGCCGAGCAGGTGGCAGATCGCGAACGACAGCTCGGCCTTGTTGAGCGTGTAGAAGTGGAGCGACTTCACGCCCCCAGCATAGAGCTTGCGGCTGAGCTCCGCGGCCAGCGTCGCGGCGATCAGCTGGCGGGCGGCAGGATGATCCTCCAGCCCCTCGAACAGCCGCGCCATCCACGCCGGCACCTCGGTGCCGCACATCGCGCTCATCCGCACGACGCTGGCAAAGTTGGTGACGGGCATGATGCCCGGCACGATCTCCGCGGTGATACCCGCCGCGGCGACCTTGTCGCGATAGCGGAAGAACGTCTCGGGCTCGTGGAAGAACTGGGTGATCGCCCGCGTCGCGCCCGCGTCGAGCTTCGCCTTGAGATTGTCGAGGTCGGCATCGACGCTCGGCGAATCGGGATGGCATTCGGGATAGGCGGCGACCGAGATCTCGAACGGGTGCAGCCGCTTGAGGCCGGCGACCAGCGCCGCCGCATTTTCGTAGCCGCCGGGATGGCTGGCGAAGGTCGCGCCTTGCGCGGGCGGGTCGCCGCGCAGCGCGACGATGTGGCGCACGCCCGCCGCCCAATATTCCTCGGCCACCTGATCGATCTCGGCCTTGGTCGCCTCGACGCAGGTGAGGTGCGCGGCGGCGGCGAGGCTCGTCTCGCGCTGGATCCGCGCCACGGTCGCATGCGTGCGTTCGCGCGTCGATCCGCCCGCGCCATAGGTGACGGAGACGAAGCTGGGGCCGAGCGGTTCGAGCGTGCGGATCGCGTCCCACAATTGCTCGTCCATCTTCTCGCTCTTGGGCGGGAAGAATTCGAACGACACGTCGAGGTCGCCGGCGACGTCCGCGTAGAGCGGCGCCTTCAGGGCGATCTGCGCCTCTTCCAGCTGGTTTACCGAGATCGTCATGCCGCTCCAACCTTCTTCCCGACCCGTGTCATCGCCACCTCACGCAGATTGGCACCCGGCTTCACGCCCAGCCACAAGGTCACCGTCAATTCTCCACCCTTCAGCGTCTCCGTGCGCGCAAGGCCAAGCCCGGCGTTGCCGAACCAGCCCGCGATCTGCTCGTTCGCGAAGCCCAGCCGGGTATGCGCGTCGCGCTGGCGCAGATCCTCGCGATCGTGCGGCGCGAAGTCGGCGATCAGCAGCCGCCCGCCCGGCGCCAGCACGCGCGCCGCCTCGGCGATCGCGGCGCCGGGTTGCTGCGCGAAATGGAGGACGTGGTGCAGGATCGCGACGTCCGCCGCACCGTCCGCCATCGGCAAGGCGTAGAGGTCGGCCTGGCGCAATTCGGTGTTGGGCCGGTCGTGCAGCTTGGCGCGCGCGAGGCGCAGCATCTCGGACGAGCGATCGATGCCGAGCGCGCTGTCCGCCTGCCCGCCGAACAGTTCGAGCATGCGCCCGGTCCCGGTGCCGATGTCGATCAGGCTGCCGAGCGGCCCCTCCCCCAGCACGCCGGCCATCGCCGCTTCGACCTCGCTTTCGGCGACGTGCAGCGAGCGGATCGCGTCCCATTCGTCGGCATGGCCCTCGAACCATTGCGCCGCGCTCGCTGCGCGATCGGCGCGCACCGCGGCGAGGCGCGCGGCATCGGCGACCGCCCAATGATCGGGCTCGGTCTTGCTCCACTGGTCGATCGCGGCGGCGACCGGCGCGGTCGCGGCGGCGCGGCCGAGCGCGACGAACACCCAGCTGCCCTCCTTGCGCCGCTCAGCAAGGCCTGCATCGCAGAGGATCTTGACGTGGCGGCTGACGCGGGGTTGGCTTTGCCCCAGCACCTGCGCCAGTTCGCCGACCGACAGCTCCATCGACCGCAACAGCGAGAAGATGCGCAGCCGCGTCGCGTCGGCGAGGGCACGGAAGATGTCGAGCGCGAGGGTCATGGCGCATCAACATATAAAGATATCTTTATATGGGGTCAACGCGGACCCGAACGGCGGATACGGCGTTTGCGGCAGGTTAATTCGACAAGGGAGATCCCATATGAAGCGCCTGCTGATCCTCGCCGCCCCGCTCGCCATCGGCCTCGCCGCGTGCAGTCAGAACGCCCAGGACCAGACGGCGCAAGCCGGCAACGCGATCGCCGCGGACGCCGCCGCGACCACGCAGAATGCGGTGAGCGACGTCGACGCCGCCACCGATCGCGCCTTCGGTTCCGCCGAGCGCCACCTCGACAACGCCGGCGACGACATCGCGCGGGCCGCCGACAATGCCGGCGCGCGGATCGATCGCGGTGCCGACCGCGCCGGTGCGTCGATCTCCAACGCCGCCGATCGCGCCGCCGACGCCACCGGCAACACGCTCGAGCGGGCGGGTCGCGCGCTGAAGGATTGATCTTCGCAGCGATAAGGGGAAGGTCGCGCCCATGCCACGTGCCGTCGCCGCGCTCGCCCTTCCCCTCCTCCTGCTTGCCGCCTTGCCCGCCTGCTCGCGCGGGAACGCGGACGACCCCGGCGCCGTTACCG
>JBKBTU010000295.1:0-2773 GCA_046290715.1 Sphingomonas sp.
GCGACATCGTCATCGACATGTGGTGCTACCGTCGCTTCGGCCACAACGAGGGCGACGAGCCGGGCTTCACCCAGCCCCTGATGTACAAGGCGATCCGCCAGCATCCCGGGGTCAGCGAGATCTACGGCAAGCGGCTGATCCAGGAAGGCGTCGTCGACCAGGCGTGGATCGACGAGAAGGTCCACCAGTTCAACACGCTGCTCGATGGCGAGTTCGAGGCGGGTGCGAGCTACAAGCCCAACAAGGCGGACTGGTTCGCGGGGCGCTGGTCCGGCCTGTCGGCGCCGACCGACGGCGGCACCGAGCGCCGCAACGTCGAGACGGGCATCGAATTGAAGCTGTTCGACGCGCTCGGCCGGACGCTGACGACCGTGCCCAAGGGGATCGAGATCCACAAGACGCTCGCCCGCGTGCTGGACGCCAAGCGGCAGATGTTCAAGACCGGCGAGAATTTCGACTGGGCGACGGGCGAGGCGCTGGCCTTCGGCTCGCTGCTGTCGGAAGGCTATGGCGTGCGCCTGTCGGGCCAGGATTCGGGCCGCGGCACCTTCTCGCAGCGTCATGCGGTCTGGGTCGACCAGACCGACGAGCACAAGTACGTGCCGCTGACCACGGTCGAGCACGGCCGCTTCGAGGTGCTCGACAGCCCGCTGTCGGAATATGGCGTGCTCGGGTTCGAATATGGCTATGCGCTTGCGGACCCCAAGACGCTGGTGATGTGGGAGGCGCAGTTCGGCGATTTCGTCAACGGCGCGCAGATCATGATCGACCAGTTCATCGCCAGCGGCGAAGCCAAGTGGCTGCGGGCCAACGGCCTCGTCATGCTGCTGCCGCACGGCTACGAAGGGCAGGGGCCCGAGCATAGCTCGGCGCGGCCGGAGCGCTTCCTGCAACTGTGCGCGCAGGACAATATCCAGGTCGCGAACTGCACGACGCCGGCGAACTATTTCCACCTGCTGCGCCGGCAGATGCACCGCAACTTCCGCAAGCCGCTGATCGTGATGACGCCCAAGTCGCTGCTCCGCCACAAGCTGGCGGTATCGACCGCGGCGGAGTTCCAGGGCGACAGCCACTTCAAGCGCATCCTGTCCGACACCAATGGTGCGGCGGACGCGGACACGAAGCGGCTGGTGCTGTGCACCGGCAAGGTCGCCTACGACCTGATCGAGGCGCGCAACGCCGCGGGCGACACGGGTACGCAGATCGTGCGGATCGAGCAGCTCTATCCCTTCCCGGGCGACGCGCTGGCGCGCCGCATCGCGCGGATGCCGAACCTCGAAGACGTGGTCTGGGCACAGGAAGAGCCGAAGAACAACGGCTATTGGTTCTTCGTCGAGCCGCTGATCGAGGACTCGCTCACCGCCGCCGGCTGCGCGGTCAAGCGGGCGCGCTACGCCGGCCGCGCCGCGGCGGCATCGCCCGCGACCGGCCTGATGAAGCGCCATACCGCCGAACAGGGCGCGCTGGTCGCCGACGCGTTGGGCCACAATGTCCGCGAGGAGATTCGCCGCACCCGCAGCGAAGGCTCCACCACCACCGCCCGGCCGACCCAGGCGCCGAGCAGCTAACCCACTGTCCCCCCAATTTTCCCCGTCGAAGACCCCGCCTCCCCGGGGAGAAGGATGCAAGAGATGGCAACCGAAGTCACCGTTCCCGTTCTGGGCGAATCGATCACCGAAGCCACCGTCGGCGAGTGGCTGAAGCAGCCCGGCGACCCGGTGAAGGCCGACGAGCCGATCGCCAGCCTGGAGACCGACAAGGTGTCGGTCGAGGTTCCCTCGCCGGTCGCCGGCGTGATGGGCCAATATGCCGTGCAGGTCGGTGACACGGTGCAGGTCGGCGCGATGCTCGCGACGATCGAGGCGGGCGACGGTTCGGCCGCTCCCGCATCGACGCCTGCACCGGCGGTGACGCCTGCCGCCGCTCCGGCTCCGGCTCCGGCTCCGACGCCTGCTGCGGCAGCGGCACCGCAGGCGGAACAGAGCGATTCGCCTGCCGCGCTGTCGCCGTCGGTGCGGCGTGCAGTGCTCGAATACGGCCTCGACCCGGCGTCGATCACCGGCACCGGCAAGGACGGTCGGATCACCAAGGAAGACGTGACCGCCGCTGCCGCCGCCAAGCCCGCCGCGGCCGCGCAGGCGCCTGCCGCTGCGCCGGCACCGGCCGCCGCTGCAACGGGCGGTCGCAAGGAAGAGCGCGTCAAGATGACGCGCCTCCGCCAGACGATCGCCAAGCGCCTCAAGGAAGCGCAGAACACCGCCGCGATGCTGACGACGTTCAACGACGTCGACATGACCGCGGTGATCGAGGCGCGCGCCAAGTACAAGGACCTGTTCGAGAAGAAGCACGGCGTCCGCCTCGGCTTCATGGGCTTCTTCGTGAAGGCTGCGACGATGGCGCTGAAGGATATTCCGGCGGTCAACGCCTCGATCGAGGGCGACGAGATCGTCTATCACGATTACGCCGACATCTCGGTCGCGGTGTCTGCGCCCAACGGCCTGGTCGTCCCCGTGATCCGCGACGCGCAGGACCTTTCGGTCGCCGGCATCGAGAAGACGATCGGCGACTTCGGCCGCCGCGCCAAGGACGGCACGCTCAAGATGGACGAGATGAAGGGCGGCACCTTCACCATCTCCAACGGCGGCGTGTTCGGATCGCTGATGTCGACGCCGATCATCAACCCACCGCAGTCGGCGGTGCTCGGCCTGCACCGGATCGAGGAGCGGCCGGTGGTGGTGAACGGTCAGGTCGTCGTGCGGCCGATGATGTACCT
>JBKBTU010000296.1:0-2767 GCA_046290715.1 Sphingomonas sp.
CGCAGGCGCAGCTGATCCTCCCCTCCACCGCCGCCTTCTGGCAGACGGTGACCGCGATCGGGCTGACCATCACGCCGCTGCTCGCCAAGGCGGGGCAATTGGTGTCGCGCGGGATCGATCGCGGCGCGGCGCCCGATGCGCTGCCCGCCGACGACGGCGGCGAGGGGCCGGGTGCGGTGGTGATCGGCTTCGGTCGCGTCGGGCAGATGGTGGCGGACCTGCTCGCCGTGCACGGCCAGCGCTATCTCGCGGTGGAGGCGGATATCGACGCGGTCACGGCGGGGCGGGCTGCGGGTTATCCCGTCCTGTTCGGTGATATCGCCCGCGCGGAACTGGTCGACCGGCTCGACCTCGCCCGCGCCCGCGCGCTGATCCTGACGATGGACGATCCCGTACTGACCGTGCGGCTCGCGCGACGGATGCGCGCGCTCGCCCCCGAGCTGCCGATCATCGCCCGCGCCCGCGACCCGCAGCACGCCGCCGAACTCTATCGCGCCGGCGCGACCGATGCGGTGCCGGAGACGCTGGAAAGTTCGCTGCAATTGTCGGAGGCGGTGCTCGTCGACCTGGGTGTCGCGATGGGCCCCGTGATCGCCTCGATCCACGAAAAGCGCGACGAACTGCGCCAGTCGATCAAGGCGGAGGCGGAACTCGAACGCGAACCGCGGATCAGGCGCGTGCGGCGGCTGAACGAGGCGACGGCGCCATGAGCGGGCTCACGTAAACAAGTCCACCGCCTCCACCCCCTCGCCGACCGCGTCGAGCAGCAACGTGCGGTGGCAGTGCTTGGGGTCGCGTTCGTAGCAGAGGAGCGCGCTCGGGGTTTCCGCGGCGAGGGACAGCATGATCGCCGCCGCGGCTTGCGCCTCCGGCAGCGCGAGCTGGTCGTCGTAGACCGCCTCCAGCGTCGCGACGTCGCCCTTCTTGGCGGCGTCGCGGCCGCGCTTGGGGGTGCCGAGCGCCTTCAGGTGGACATAGTCGATGCCGGCCTCCTTCAGCGTGGCGGCAAGCGAGGATTTGGAGAAGCCCGGCCGGCGCGACAGCGGCAGCGCGCGCACGTCGATGACGCGCCGGACGCCGGCGCGGGTCAGTGCGGCGAGGAAGTCCGCCATCGTCGTCGCCTCATAGCCGATGGTGTAGATCGTCGTCATGCGGCCAGCCTCACAGGCCGCTGGCGGTATTGCAATTCTTCTTCGGCGGAAAGCGGCTGTCCGGCGTCGGCGTGGTGAAGTCCTTGTTGCGCGCGCGGAACATCGCGGTGCGGGTGAAGCTGACCGGCAGCGACAGCCAGCGGAACGGCATCGCGCTGAACACCGGCTGGTAGCTGTAGGTCACCTGGACATGGAACAGGATCTCGTCGCGGATCATCTGCCGGTTCTGCGGCAGCGTCGCGAAAGCCGTCGTCAGGTTGCACCCGAGCCTGGGCGGGGTGACGTAGTCGCCGTCGAACCGTTGCCAGAGGATGCGGTTCTCGATCGTACCGTCGTTGTTGCTGTCCGTCCCCTGCACGCCGGTAATGACGACACGGCCGAAGCGGCGCAGGTCGAACGGCTTGGCCGTCAGGTCGAGCGCGCTGAACAGGTCGTAGATCTGCCCTTCGGCGACGCCGATCTGCCCGGTGCCGCTCTGCGCGACGAGGTCCGCGCTCATCGCCGCGAGGCGCTGGACGCGGTTGTTGGCCATCACGTAATTGGCGAATTCGATCCCCGTCAGCACGAAGCCGAGGAACAGCGGCAGCATCAGCCCGAATTCGAGGATCGAGACCGCGCGCGTATCGCGCCGCAGCCGGCGGAGGAGCGTGGCGGGCTTCACGAGCGCACCACAGCTTCGTTGCGGACGACGGTGGTCGCCGCGAGCGGCAGCACGCCCGTGCTGCGCCCGATGAAGCGGCCGACGAAGCCGAACAGCACGCGCTTGGGATAGCGGACGGTATAGCTCACCACGTCGCCCGGACCACCCAGCGTCCCGGTCTTGACGGTCGCATTGTCCCACTGGCCGTTGCGGTTGCGGTCGACATAGGGCTCGCCCGCGTCGTAGCGGCCGTTGCCGTTCTGGTCGGTGTAGGTTTCCGGATAGGCCGAGCTGAAGTCGGCATAGACCCGCGTCTGGATATCGATCGCCTGCCCCGGCGCGGTGGCGAAGGCGCCCATCGAGCGGGTGACGCTGTCGACCATGATCTGGCGGCGCTGCGCTTCGCTCGTCTCCAGGCTCGCCGTCGCCTTGCGCGCCGCCTCGACCACCGCGCCCTCAAGCACCTGGCGCGCGAGGATCATGTGGCCCATCTCGATCGTGCCGCAGATGAGCGTCAGCATCGCGGGCAGGATGATCGCGAATTCGACGACGGTGATGCCGCGGCGGTCGGCGAAGAGGCGGATCATCGTCATTGCACCAGATGGAGGTCGACGAGTTCCGCCGCGATGTCGTTGAAGGCGGCGGTCAGCGTCGCCGCGTCCGAGGTGCGATAGACGTGGCCGGGCGCGCACCGTTCGAACATCGCCAGCGTATTGGCATCGGTCGTCGTCAGCGCGACGATATAGACCGTCGGCGGGTTCTGCTCGGCCTGGAGCGAGGCGCAGGTCTTGGCGAAGCGCCGCTCCGACTGGCCGGTGAGCCCACCGGCGGTGGCCGAGATCGGGCTGTCGGCGTAGTTGCCGTAGAAGGTCCAGGTGCGGTCGGTATAGCCGTTCTGCGAGGCGCCGAGCGCGGTCTCGCCGTCGGTCATGAAGACCAGCGCCCGCTTCGGGCTCTCGCGCGTCGGATTGGTACG
>JBKBTU010000297.1:0-2760 GCA_046290715.1 Sphingomonas sp.
GTCGCCGACCGCGCGCTGGGACAGGCGCTGACCAATCTGCTGGACAATGCCGCGGAGGCGGGCGGCGTGACGATCGGTCTGACCGCCGCCATCGAGGACGCGGCAAGCGAGGACACGATGCTGGTGCTGACGGTGACGGACGACGGCAGCGGCTTCCCACCAGCGGTGCTCGCCGCGCTGGGGCGCCCGTACAACACCAGCAAGGATCGGCGTGGCGCGGGGCTGGGGCTGTTCCTCGCGACCAACGTGCTGCGGACGCTCGGCGGCACGGTGCAGGCGCGCAACCGCGCGGGTGGCGGCGCGGAGACGATCCTGCGCCTGCCGTTCGCCAGCCTGGCGCTGGAGGGCGCGCGATGAGCGGGCGGCGGCTGCTGATCGTCGAGGACGATGCGAATTTCGCGCGCACGCTCGGCCGGTCGTTCGAGCGGCGCGGCGATACGGTGACGATGCTGCCCGGCCCCGACGGACTGGAGGAGGCGGTGGCGCACTTTCGCCCTGATCATGCGGTGGTCGACCTGCGGCTGGGTGGTGCGTCCGGCCTCGCGTGCGTCGCGACGTTGCATGCGCTCGATCCCACGATGCGGATCGTCGTGCTGACCGGCTTCGCCAGCATCGCGACCGCGGTGGAGGCGATCAAGCTCGGCGCGACCAATTACCTGACCAAGCCCGCCAATACCGACGATATCGAGGCGGCGTTTGCGCGTGTCGACGGCGATGCCGGCGCAACGATAGCGCCGGTGCCGCCGACCTCGATCAAGACGCTGGAATGGGAGCATATCCACCAGACGCTGGCGGATGCGGACTTCAATATCTCGGAGGCGGCGCGACGGTTGGGCATGCACCGGCGCACGCTCGCGAGGAAACTGGACAAGCGGCACATGGGGTAATCGATCCTCCCCGTGCCGGGGAGGATTTACTTCAGCAGCTTCGGCGCTTCCTGCTGGATGACGTCGCGGATCTTGCCGGCGAACAGCGCGAGGAAGCCGGGCAGGTCGACGATCGCATGGACGTTGGTGTCCGACACGGTCGCGCGGCAGCCGATCTGCTGACCCATCGCGCCGACGGTGAAGTGCATCGTGTCGCCTTCCCAGCGATGATCGACCTGCGCGCCGCCGGGGATCATCCGGCCGATCTTGCCGATGCCGCCGTCGAGCCGGTCGTGGACCGCCTGCTTGCCGAGCTTGTGCGGGATATTGATCTCGATCGGCGCGGTCATGCGGGGTCCTTCTCGGTTGCGAACAGCATCGCATCATCGGCAAACGCCTTGAACTCCAAGGCGTTGCCCGAAGGGTCCTGGAAGAACATCGTCGCCTGCTCGCCCGCCTGGCCCTTGAAGCGGATGTGCGGCGCGATGCCGAAGCGAATGCCGGCAGCCGCGACGCGTTCGCTCAGCGCCTGCCAGTCGGTCATGGTCAGCACGACGCCGAAATGCGGGACGGGGACGTCATGGCCATCGACCGGGTTGGTCGTGCCGACCGCCTGTGCCGAGGGATCGAGATGCGCGACGATCTGATGGCCGTAGAGGTCGAAGTCGATCCACTGATCGCTCGAACGTCCCTCGGCGCAACCGAGGGTGCCGCCGTAGAAGGCGCGCGCGGCGGCGAGATCGTGGACCGGAAAGGCGAGGTGGAAGGGGCGTAGCGGCATGCGCGTGAGATAGGGGAGGGGAGAGGGCGACGCCAGCGGGCAATCCTCCCGTCCCGGGGAGGACTTTTGGCTGCCTTGTCGTTACATCGCTGCGCATGCCTGCGTTGCTCACCCGTCGTCCCGCCTTTTTCGCCCTGTTGGCCGGGGCGCTTGCCGCGACCGGGTTCGCGCCGTTGCAACTGTGGCCCCTGACGTTGGCGGGACTCGCCGCGCTCGCGTGGCTGGTTCAGCGGGCGCCGACCCAGCGCAACGCGCTTTGGCTAGGGTGGTGCTGGGGCGTCGGCCATTTCACCATCAACAACAACTGGTTCCAACACGCCTTCGATTTCCAAGACAAGATGCCGCCGGTGCTCGGCTATTTTGCCGCGGTCGGGCTCGCTCTGTACCTCGGCGTGTTCCCGATGCTTGCGGCAGGCGCGGTGTGGCGGTTCGGCCGGCGCGAGCGGCCGGACGAATCCTATGCGCTGGCGTTCGGGGCGGCGTGGATCGCCAGCGAATGGCTGCGCAGCGTGCTGTTCACGGGCTATGCCTGGGATCCGATCGGCGTTGTCTGGCTGCCGGTGATCGGCGTCGCGCGGCTGTCGGCGTGGATCGGCACCTATGCGCTGTCGGGCGTCACCGTGGTGGCCGCGGTGTCTCTGCTGCTGCTGCTGGGGCAGCGGCGCTGGCGCCTGCCGGCGGGACTGGCGGCGGTGCTGACGCTCGCCGCGCTGTCGGCGCTCTGGACGCACGCGCCGGCAGCCGCTCCGGATGCGCCGCTGCTCCAGGTCGTACAGCCCAATATCGGCCAGGATGCGCGCGGCGAGAACGACCAGGAGCTGATGCTGGCGGCGCTGACGCGCTGGTCGGGCCGACCGGGCCCGCGGCCGCGGCTGATATTGTGGCCGGAGGGGGTGATCCGCGATTACCTCGAGAGCGGCTATCCGCGCTGGATCTATGAGGGGCAGAGCCCGCTGTTCAATCGCTGGCGGCTGGCGCAGCGGCTCGGCCCGCGCGACGTGTTGCTGACCGGGCATACCCCGCTGCGCTTCGATGCGGCGGGCGACGTCGCCGGCGCGTCCAATTCGGTGTTCGCGATCGATGCCAGGGCGCGGATCGTCGGCCGCTACGACA
>JBKBTU010000298.1:0-974 GCA_046290715.1 Sphingomonas sp.
CGGCATGAAGCCTTCACCTCGTATATGGGTTACTTTGCTGGAGCCATCACAGCACTTCGGAATACAAAAAGGGACGGCAGGCGACGCATGCGCCACCCCGACCCCACAACTTTTGCATCCAGCAATGTTCAAGCTTGCCCGTCGGATCGCTCCGGTGAGCGCGCGGGCCTATACGCAGAGTCGGCGGTGCGGTCAACGGGGCGGTCATCGGGGCGGGACTTAACCGCCTCGCAACCCCGCGCCGCCTATGCCGCGGCGATGCAGTCCCGCTCACGGCCCCTCGCCGCCTCCACGTTCGCCTCGCTCGCCCTGTCGGCGCTGCTCGCCGGGCTGCTGCCGGGGGGCGACCGGACCGTCGCGCTCGCCTTGCTCGCCGCAGTCTCCGCGCTGGTCGCCGGACAGGAGTGTCGCCACCGCGATATGCTGGTCGCCGCCGGGATCGCGGCAGCGCTGGCACCCGCCGGATGGCTGGTCGCGCCCCTGTGCCTCGGCCGGGCGTTCGCGCGCGGCGCCGGCCGCCACCTGCTGATCGCCGCCGCCGCTGGCGGTGCAGTCTATGTGGCCCTTCCCTGGCAGGCGCACATCGCCGCACTGCCCAACCTAGCCACGCTGGCGATGGCGGCGCCCGACAGCCTTGCGCTGGTCGCCGCGCTCGGCACGGGATGCGCCGCCTGGATCGCCGCGCGGGCCGCGAGCGCCCCTGCCGCCGCTTTCCTTCACGAGGCGCGGTTGGGTGTCGTCCTGCTCGCCGCCATCCTGCCGCTCCCCATGGCCGCATTGGGTTTCGTACTTGTGCTGGCGGCGCTGCCCCTCCCCGCCTCGCCGCGCCGTTCCGCGGCCAACGACAATGCCCCGGTACGGCGGATCCGGGTACGCCTCGCCGCGTAGCTATGCAGTGCGCCTAGCGGCGCTGGGCGAGCGTCGCGAGCAGCACCTTGTCGAACCGTGCCGGGTCCTCGACCTGCGGCGAATGA
>JBKBTU010000298.1:984-2748 GCA_046290715.1 Sphingomonas sp.
CGGCATGAAGCCTTCACCTCGTATATGGGTTACTTTGCTGGAGCCATCACAGCACTTCGGAATACAAAAAGGGACGGCAGGCGACGCATGCGCCACCCCGACCCCACAACTTTTGCATCCAGCAATGTTCAAGCTTGCCCGTCGGATCGCTCCGGTGAGCGCGCGGGCCTATACGCAGAGTCGGCGGGGCGGTCAACGGGGCGGTCATCGGGGCGGGGCTTAACCGCCTCGCAACCCCGCGCCGCCTATGCCGCGGCGATGCAGTCCCGCTCACGGCCCCTCGCCGCCTCCACGGTCGCCTTGCTCGTCCTGTCGGCGATGCTCGCCGGGCTGCTGCCGGGGGGCGACCGGACCGTCGCGCTGGCCTTGCTCGCCGCAGTCGCCGCCCTGGTCGCCGGACAGGAGTGTCGCCACCGCGACATGCTGGTCGCCGCCGGGATCGCGGCAGCGCTGGCACCCGCCGGATGGCTGATCGCGCCCATGTGCCTCGGCCGGGCGTTCGCGCGCGGCGCCGGCCGCCACCTGCCGATCGCCGCCGCCGCTGGCGGTGCAGTCTATATGGCCGTTCCCTGGCAGGCGCACATCACCGCACTGCCCAACCTCGCCACGCTGGCGATGGCGGCGCCCGACAGCCTTGCACTGGTCGCCGCGCTCGGCGCGGGATGCGCCGCCTGGATCGCCGCGCGGGCCGCGAGTGCCCCTGCCGCCGCTTTCCTTCACGAGGCGCGGTTGGGTGTGGTCCTGCTCGCCGCCATCCTGCCGCTCCCCATGGCCGCATTGGGTTTCGTGCTTGTGCTGGCGGCGCTGCCCCTCCCCGCGTCGCCGCGCCGTTCCGCGGCCAACGACAATGCCCCGGTACGGCGGATCCGGGTACGCCTCGCCGCGTAGCTATGCGAGGCGCCTAGCGGCGCTGGGCGAGCGTCGCGAGCAGCACCTTGTCGAACCGTGCCGGGTCCTCGACCTGCGGCGAATGACCCAGACCGTCGAGCTGGACGAGCGTCGCGTTCGGGATGCGCTTGACCGCGTCGCGTGCGACCACCGGGATCGCCTCCAGGAAGCGCCGCAGGTCGGGCGGCGTCTGCGCACGACCGAAGGCGGTGCGATCGAGCGTGCCGATCAGCAGCGTCGTGGGCGGCTTCAGGCGATACAATTCGTGCGCCACCGGCTGCGTCTTGATCATCTCGCTCGTCTTCGCCTGCGCCAGCGCGACCGTATCGCGGCCGGATCCCTGGTACATGCCTGCGAGCATCCACACCCATCGGTCATAGGCCGGCTTCCAGGTGCCGTGGTAATAGTTCTGCTGCTGATACGCCTTGATGCTCGCGTAGCTGGTCTTGCGTTCGCCCGCCCACAGCGTGTCGACGTCGACGTACGGCAGCCCCTCTTCCGAGCGATCCTTGAGCCCCAGCGGGTTGACCAGCACCAGCCGGTCGACCGCATCCGGATACATGATCGCGAAGCGCATCGCGAGCATGCCGCCCATCGAATGGCCGACGATCGCCGCATGGGCGATGCCGCGGGACTGCATCAGCCGCCGGGTGAAGGAGGCCATCATCTCGAAGCTATATTGCGCGGCGCGCGGCTTGGAGGATTTGCAGAAGCCGATCTGATCGGGGACGAGCACGCGATAGCCCGCGGCGCTCAGCGCGCGCGCGGTCCCCTCCCAGGTCGCGCCGCAGAAGTTCTTGCCGTGGAGCAGGACGACGCTGGCACCGTTCGGCCGCGCGGGGGCGATATCCATGAACGCCATCGTCGCCGGCTGCC
>JBKBTU010000029.1:0-8169 GCA_046290715.1 Sphingomonas sp.
CCGGTCGAGATCCACTGGCCCGCGGCGAGCGCGATGCCGCGCTCGGCCATATGTTCGAAGAGAAAGCGCGCCGCGCCGATCGGACCGTCGAGCATCGTCGCCGCGGTCGCGGCGCCGATCCGCGTGCCATTGATGTCGAGTGTGATCGGCCAGGCGTTGAGGTCCGTCTCGCGCCAGTCGGGGATCGCGTCGCCGACGATCAGGCCGTTGTTGTTGCCGAAATCGGAGATGGTCACCGTCGGCCCGTGCGTGTTGATGCCGGGGAAGGGCGAACTCGCGATCTCGATGCCGATATGGACGGCGTCGATCAGGTCGCGCGTCTCCGCCATCGTGTAGCTGCGCTTGGCGGGATCGGGCGCGGTGCCGATGCGCACGAGGAACTCCGCCTCCGCCGCGCCGAAGCCGTCGGCGAAGATCGGCATCGCGAGCGTGCTGTCGGTGGCGTCGAACACCGTGTCGGCGAAGATCGGGCCGCTCAGCCGGTCGATGCCGTCCACCGGCGGGTTGATCCGGCCGACCTTCCATCCGGCGACTGCCCACTTGGCGACCGGGCCGGTGGCGAGGCCGAGCGCGGCATCCTGCACGCGATAGGCGGTGGCGAGGTCCGGCGGGATCGCGCCCGGATAATCGGGCAGCGCGCGGCCGTCGCGCCGCGCCTCGACGAAGGCACGGGCGGTATCGTTGACGGCGGCGGTATCGGTCTGTGGCATCATGTCGGGCGGATCGCCCCCCTCTCGCTGGTCTTCTGTTCTCAGTAGGAGGCTATGGGAAACCGGTGTCACTGACAAGCGCCCGCAGAGACCCGGCCATGAAAAGTCTCAAACCGCGAGGCTCAACACTTCGTCCCAGCGTGCCTCGTGCGCCGCCACCGCCGCCCGTTCGATTGCGCGGAGCAGCGGCGTATCGCCAGCGACCGCGGGCGGCAAACCGAGGCCCGCCTCCACCAGGCGGCGGACGACCGCGGCCGGATCGCCATCGCTCGCCGCGGCGGCGAGCCGATCGCCTGCCGGATCGACGATCGCGATGCCGGCGCGGCTGCGGGCGATCAGAAAGGCGACCCAGCCGCCGAGCGCCGCCGCGACATGCGCGGGCATCCGCCCGGCGGCGCGGTTCGCGGCCAGCGTATCGCCGAGCCGGTAGGGGAGCTTCTGAGACCCGTCGATCGCGATCTGGTCGAGCCGGTGGACGATCGCCGGATTGCGGAAGCGCGCCAGTACCGCGGCGCGATAGGCGTCGAGATCGAGCCCCGCGACCTGCGGCAGCATCGGCATGATGTCGTCGCGGATCATCGCATCGACGAAGCGGGCGAGATCGGCATCCGCCATCGCCTCGGCGACGCTGGCATGGCCGCGCAGCAGCCCCAGATAGGCGAGCGTCGAATGCGCGCCGTTGAGGATGCGCAGCTTCGCCTTCTCGTAGCCGGCGACGTCGCTGGTGACGGTCGCGCCGGCGGCGGCGAGGTCGGGGCCGATGGGGATGCCGATGTCCTGGATCACCCATTGCGTGAACCGTTCGCGCTGGACCGCGGCGCGGTCCTCCACGCCCAGCGCCTCCGCGACGGCGGCATAGAGCGCCTCGTCGGAGGCGGGCGTGATCGAATCGACCATCGTCGACGGCACGCGCACCTCGCCGGCGATCCAGTCGGCGAGGCCGCTATCCTTGGCGCGGGCGAAGGCGACCAGCGCGGCATGGAGCTTGGCGCCGTTGCTCGCCAGATTGTCGCAGGGCATCGGCACGAAGGGCTTCCCGCCCGCGGCGCGACGCGCGGCAAGACCGGCGACGATCCAGCCGACGACGCTCGCCGGCACCGCCGCGCCGGCGAGGTCGTGGACGATGTCGGGATGGGTCATGTCGAGCGTGCCGTCGCCGGCGAGGCAATAGCCTTTCTCGGTCACCGTCGTGGTCACCAGCCCGACCGCGGGATCGGCGAGCAGCGCGTGCGTCTCCGCCGCCGCATCGGGGGCGAGGAAGCGCTGGTGCGCACCGATCACGCGCATCTCGGATTGCGCGTCGCGGATCGCCAGCGTGTAGAGGCCGTCCTGCCGCTCCAGCGCCTCGACGGTGCCGCGGCTGCGCATCGAGACGGCGGCGATGCCCCAGCGCGGGTCGTGCTCCAGCACGGTGTCGACATAGGCGGCCTGATGCGCGCGATGGAACGCGCCCGGGCCGAAGTGGACGATGCCGACGCGCGGGGTCGGCCGATCGCGCGGGGCGGCGATCGCCGCGGGCAGGTCACCGAGCATCGCCCGGCCGAGCAGCGTCATAACGTCACACCCCGTTTCCAGATCGCGATCTCACGCTCGTCGTTGGTCTCGGCCGCGGTCGGCGCGCCTGATGCGATCACGCAGATCCGGTCCAGCAGCAGCGCTTCCGCCTGCGCGAAGCCCTGGTCGAGCACCGCGCCCGCGTCGAAGTCGATCCACCCGGGCTTGCGTGCCGCGAGATCGGAGTTGGAGGCGATCTTCACCGTCGGCACGGGGAAGCCCAGCGGCGTGCCGCGGCCGGTGGTGAACAGGATCGCGGTCGCGCCCGCCGCGGCGAGCGCGGTCGACGAGACGGCATCGTTGCCCGGCGCCTCGAGCAGCGTCAGGCCGTGTTTGCGGATGCGCGCGCCATAGCCGATGACGTCGGTGACGATACCGCGTCCGGCCTTCTGCACCGCGCCGAGCGACTTCTCCTCCAGCGTCGTGATGCCGCCCGCGACGTTACCGGGGGAGGGATTCTCGCTGATCGGCTCGCCGTGATCGATGAAATACTGGCGGAAGCCGTTGATGACGCCGACCATCTCCTCGAACACCTGTTCGTCCGCCGCGCGGTCCATCAGCATCTGTTCGGCGCCGAACATCTCGGGCACCTCGGTGAAGACGACCTGTCCGCCCGCTTCGACGACGCGGTCGCTGATGCGGCCGACGAGCGGGTTGGCGGTGAGGCCCGACAGGCCGTCGGACCCGCCGCATTTGACGCCGAGCACCAGCCGGTCGATGCCCACGGTCTGGCGGGGACAGGCCGCCTGGGCCGCCAGTTCGGCGACGAGCGCACAGCCTTCCTCCACCTCGTCCGTGCTGAATTGCGCGGTGAGGTTGCGGATCGCGCCGTGCCGCTCGGGCGGGATCGCGGCGAGCAGCGCGTCGACCTGGTTCTCCTCGCAACCCAGCCCGACCAGCAGAACGCCGCCGGCATTGGGGTGGCATGCGAGGCTGGCGAGGATCGACCGCACGCCGTCCAAGTCGTGGCCGAGCTGCGAACAGCCGTGCGGATGGGTGAAGGCGTGGACGCCGTCGACCTGCCCGGCGAGCGCCGCGCCCGCCTGTTTGGCGATCCGTTCGGCGGTGCGGGCGACGCAGCCCACCGTCGGCAGGATCCAGATCTCGTTGCGCGTTCCGACACGGCCGTCGGCGCGGACATAGCCCTCGAACGTCGCGGCGGAGCGCGCCTCGGTCAGGGGCGGCGCGACCGGGTCGTAGCGATAGCTGCCGGTACCCGACAGGCCGGTTGCCAGATTGTCGCTGTGGACATGCTCGCCCGGCGCGATCGCCCGGCGCGCGCGCCCGATCGGGAAGCCGAACTTCACCACCGGCTGGTCCGGTGCCACCGGGTTCAGCGCCACCTTGTGGCCGCGCGGCACGTCCTGCGTCAGGACGACGTCGCCGACGCGATCGCCTTCACGGCCATCCTCGAGCAGCGTCGCAACGCTGTCGCCCGGAGCGATCGTAAGCGCCTTGGTCATGGATCCTCTCTCGGCGTCGATACATTTGACAACCGGTGTCAATTGCATGGCCGATCGGGCGCGCAAGTGCAAGCCGCGCGGACTGGCGCGCATGTGCCGCCCTCGCTATCGTCGCCGCCATGCGCAAATCCGGACAGCCGACGATCAACGACGTGGCGCGGATCGCGGGTGTGTCCAAGAAGACGGTGAGCCGCGTCATCAACCGCTCACCGCTGCTCAACGACGACACGCGCAAGCGCGTCGAGGACGTTATCGGCGAGCTCGGCTATACGCCCAATCCGCAGGCGCGCGCGCTGGCGCTGCGCCGCAACTTCCTGATCGGGCTCGTCCACGACAATCCCAATGCCCAGACGGTGATGAACGTCCAGCAGGGCATGCTGGAGGCGCTGCACGACACCGAGTTCGAGATGGTGGTGCGCCCGCTCGATCGCGGCTCGGCGACGATGCTGGAGGATCTGCGCCACTTCCTCGAACGCCAGCGTCTGTTCGGGGTGCTGCTGATGCCGCCGATCAGCGAGAACGACACGGTGGCGCGATTGTGTACCGATATCGGCTGCCGCTACGTGCGCATGGGGTCGGCCGCGCTGGATGCGCCCGAGCATATGGTGGCGTCGAACGACCGCGAGGCGGTGCGCACCGCGACGGACTATCTGATCGCGCAGGGCCACCGCCGCATCGGCTTCGTCGGCGGCCCGCACGGGTTCCGTTCCGCCCGCGAACGCCGCGCCGGTTTCGAGGAGGCGCTGGGTGCGGCCGGTATCGCACTGCCGCGCAGCATGATCGCCGACGGCAACTACACCTTCGAATCCGGGATGGTCGCCGCCGAACGCCTGCTCGACGTGATCCCGCGGCCGACCGCGATCTTCTCGAGCAACGACGAGATGGCGGCAGGCGTCATCCATGCCGCGCGCCAGCGCGGGCTCGACATTCCGCGCGACCTGTCGATCATCGGCTTCGACGACACGCCGATCGCGGCGCACGTCTGGCCGCCGCTGACCACGGTGCGCTGGCCGATCGCGTCGATGGCGCGGTCCGCGGCGCTCAAGCTGATCGCCGGCGAGCAGGAAGGGGAAAGCGACGTCGAGGAACCGTCGCTGTTCCTATCGACGCTGATACGGCGGGGATCGGTGGCCTCGCCGGGGAGCTGACACGATCCTTCCCGGAGGCAGGGCGGGAAGGCGGTTGCACCCGAACCTGACACCGGTTACCAGAACACAACCCGCAGAGCGACGGAGAGGAACAGGCGATGACGCGCCCCCTAAAATTGCACCCCGACCGGCTGTTGCCCGCCGATCCGACGACGCGCTCCATCGCCCGTGCGCTCTATGCGGAAGTGGCCGACCTGCCGATCGTCAGCCCGCACGGCCATACCGATCCGACGTGGTTCGCGGACAACCGGAACTGGACCGACGCGACGACGCTGCTGCTCGCGCCGGATCATTATCTCTATCGCATGCTCTACAGCCAGGGCGTCGACTTGGATGCGCTGGCGATCCCGCGCCGCGACGGCGTGCCGGCGACCGACCGACGCGCGGCGTGGCGCCTGTTCGCGAGTCACTATCACCTCTTCCGCGGCACGCCGTCGCGGATGTGGCTCGACCACGTCTTCGCCGACGTCTTCGGCTTGAAGGTCGCGTTCGAAGCCGCCACCGCCGACCTGTATTTCGACACGATCGGCGAGGCGCTCGCCACCGAGGCGTTCCGACCGCGCGCGTTGTTCGATCGTTTCCGCATCGATTTCCTCGCCACCACCGAGGGCGCGCACGACAGCCTCGATGCGCATCGCCGCATCCGCGAGAGCGGCTGGAACGGTCGCGTCGTCACCACCTACCGCCCCGACGGCGTCATCGACGTCGAACACGAGCAGTTCGCCGGTGCGATGCAGCGCTTCGCCGAGCTGACCGGCGAGGACGTCTATGGCTGGCAGGGTTATCTGGCGGCGCACCGCAAGCGTCGCGCCGACTTCCGCGCGGCGGGGGCGACCGCCACGGATCACGGCCACCCGACCGCCGCCACCGCCAATCTGTCGACTGCCGAATGCGAGGCGCTCTTCGCGCGCATCACCGGCGACGACTGGACGGCGGCGGATGCCGAGCTGTTCCGCGCGCAGATGCTGACCGAGATGGCGGCGATGAGCGCCGAGGACGGCATGGTGATGCAGATCCATCCCGGCTCGGTGCGCAATCACAATGCCGGCCTGTTCGCCAGCCACGGCCGGGACAAGGGCGCCGACATCCCCGGCCGCACCGATTACGTTCATGCCCTGAAACCGCTGCTCGACCGCTTCGGCACCGCCCGCGACCTGTCGATCATCCTCTTCACGCTCGACGAGAGCGTCTATGCGCGCGAACTCGCCCCGCTCGCCGGCCATTATCCCTGCCTCAAGCTCGGCCCGAGCTGGTGGTTCCACGATTCGCCGGAGGGCATGCGCCGCTTCCGCGAGATGACGACGGAGACCGCGGGCTTCTACAACACCGTCGGCTTCAACGACGATACCCGCGCCTTCCTCTCGATCCCGGCGCGGCACGACGTCGCGCGGCGGATCGACTGCGGCTTCCTCGCCCGCCTCGTCGCCGAGCACCGGCTCGAGGATTGGGAGGCGGCCGACCTCGCGCACGAGCTGACCAGCGGCCTCGTCCGCCGCGCCTATCGCATCGATGCACAGGATGATAAGGGCTTGGGAAACCCTTCCACAATGTGCAACAGCATCGCCGCCTAAGGAGTCACCATGTTCGATCGCACCTATTACGCCACGCATCCCGACATGATGGAGTGCGTCAGCAACGACGAACTGCGCGACCGCTACCTGATCCAGAACCTGTTCCGCGCCGGTGAGTGCGTCCTCAACTACACCCACGCCGACCGCTTCGTGATCGGCGGCGTGGCGGTGGAGAGCGGCAGCGTCGCGCTGCCCGCGCAGGAAGAGCCCGCCTCGGCCAAGGGCCACCCGTTCCTCGAGCGTCGCGAGCTGGCGGTCGTCAACGTTTCGAACGTCGAAGGCACCGTGACCGTCGACGGCGAGACCTTCACGCTCGGCAACAAGGACTGCCTGTACGTCACGATGGGCGCCAAGGACGTCCAGTTCTCCGGCGACGGCGCGCGCTTCTACCTCGCCTCCTGCCCCGCGCATAAGGCGTTCCAGACGCGCAAGCTCGGCATCGCCGACGCCAATGCGCTGGAGCGCGGCAGCCTGGAGGAATCGAACGAGCGCACGATCTACCAGCTCGTTATCCCCGGCGTCTGCGACAGCGCGCAGCTGGTGATGGGCCTCACCGTGCTGAAGCCGGGCAGCGTGTGGAACACGATGCCCCCGCACATCCACGAGCGCCGTAGCGAGATCTATTTCTACTTCGAGCTCGACGGGCCCAACGACCGCGTCATGCACTTCATGGGCGAGGGCGAGGCGATGCGGCACATCGTCGTCGGCAACGAGGAATCGGTGATCTCGCCGCCCTGGTCGATCCACATGGGGTCGGGGACCAAGGCCTATGCCTTCATCTGGGCGATGGCGGGCGAGAACCAGGACTATACCGACATGAACGTCCTCGACATCTGCCAGCTGGCGTGAGCGCGATGGCGGCCAATCCCTTCGACCTCGCCGGCAAGGTCGCGGTCGTCACCGGTGCCAATACCGGCATCGGCCAGGCGATCGCGGTGGCGCTCGCCGCGGCCGGCGCCGACGTCGCCTGCGTCGGCCGCACGCCGGCCGAGGACACGGTGCGGCAGATCCGTGATCTCGGCCGCCGCGCCGAGATCGTGTCCGCCGACCTTTCCTCGATCGAGCCGGTCGGCCGCGTCGTCGAGGAGACGGTGGCGACGCTCGGCGGCCTCGACATCCTCGTCAACAATGCGGGCATCATCCGCCGCGCCGACGCCGTCGACTTCACCGAGGAGGATTGGGACGCGGTCGTCGACACCAACCTCAAGTCGGTGTTCTTCCTCTGCCAGGCGGCGGGGCGGCACATGATCGCGAATGGCGGTGGCAAGATCATCAACATCGCCTCGATGCTGACCTTCCAGGGCGGCATCCGCGTGCCGAGCTATACCGCGTCCAAGAGCGGCATCGGCGGCCTCACCAAGCTGCTCGCCAACGAATGGGCGGGCAAGGGCGTCAACGTCAACGCGATCGCGCCGGGCTATATCGCGACCAACAACACCGCCGCGCTGCAGGCGGACGAGGTGCGCAACAAGAGCATCCTCGACCGCATCCCGGCGGGGGAATGGGGCAAGCCCGAGGACCTCGGCGGTGCCGCGGTATTCCTCGCCAGCCGCGCGGCGGACTATGTGCAGGGGCATATCCTGGCCGTGGACGGCGGCTGGCTGGCGCGGTGACGTAACGATCCTCCCCGGCGCGGGGGGGGGGGCCGCCCCGCGCAGCGGCGGGGTGGAGGGGGCGCCGACGGAGATGTCCAGCTTTGGGGGGGCCGCCCCCGCCCCGCCCC
>JBKBTU010000029.1:8179-17040 GCA_046290715.1 Sphingomonas sp.
CCGGGGGGGGGGGCCCGCCCCGGCGCGGGGGGGGGGTGGCGCCCCCGCCTCAGGCGATGACCTGCTTGGCTGCCCCTCCACCAGCCTGGCGGCTGGTCCCCCTCCCCGTGCCGGGGAGGAATAAGGGGAGAGAGACAGTGGCCAAGTTCCTGGCGTTCGGCGAGATCATGCTGCGGCTGTCGCCGCCGGGGCGCGAGCTGCTGTTGCAGACGCCGAAGTTCGATGTGTGGGTCGCGGGCGCCGAGGCGAACGTCGCCACTGCGCTCGCCAAGCTCGGCCACGATGTCGGTTTCGCCAGCATGGTGCCGGACAACGACCTCGGCCGTTCGGCGATCACCACCCTGCGCGGCCACGGCGTCGACACCCGCGCCATCCAGTTCGGCGGGGACCGGATGGGTCTCTATTTCGTCACGTCCGGTGCCGGCATGCGCGCGACCGAGGTGATCTACGACCGGGCGTATTCGAGCTTCGCCGAGGCGCCGGTCGCGGCCTGGGACTGGGATGCGCTGTTCGAGGGCGTCGACGGCTTCCACCTGTCGGGCATCACGCCCGCGCTCGGCACGGTGCCGGCCGAGAGCGCGATCGCCGCCGTCCGCGCCGCCGCGGCGCGCAACATCCCGATCTCGTTCGACGGCAATTATCGCGCGAAGCTGTGGGAGCGCTGGGACGGGAACCCTCGCGCGCTGCTGACCCAACTCGTCGAACATGCCGAGCTGATGTTCGGCAACCATCGCGACATCGCGCTGCTGCTCGACCGCGACTTCGCGGGCCATGACGGCGAGGACCGGCGGCGCGATGCGGCCGAAGCGGCGTTCGCCGCCTTCCCGAAGCTGAAGACGATCGCCTCCACCGCACGCCACGTCGAGAACGTCGACCTCCACCGCGTCTCGGCGCGGATCGACACGCGCGACGGCCATGCCCAGACTGAAGAGGTGGTGCTCGCCGGGATCGTCGACCGCATCGGCGGCGGCGACGCGTTCGCGAGCGGCGTCCTTCACGCGCTGCGCAGCGGCGGCGACATCGGCCAGGCGGCGGCGACGGGGCTCGCGCTCACCGCGCTCAAGCATTCGCTGCCCGGCGATGCCTCGCTGTTCCGCCAGGCGGATATCGACGCCTATCTCGCCGGCGGCCTCGATGTCCGCCGTTGACGGGCTGAGCCGGCGCGCGGCGATCGGCGCGGGCGCCGCGATGGTGCTCGCCGCCGGTGCGCGCGGGCAGGCGCCGGCAGCGGTGCGCGCCCCGGCAGGGGACTTCGTCGGCACGCGCGACGGCGTCGTCCACGCCTTCCGCGGCATCCGCTATGCGCGCGCGGCGCGCTTCCGCGCACCGGTGCCGGTGGCGCAGCCCGGCCGCACGGTGCGGGCCGAGGCGTTCGGTCCGGTCTGCCCGCAAAAGGGCGCCTACGGCCCCCAGGACGAGGATTGCCTGTTCCTCAACGTCTGGACCGCCGATCCACGGGCGGGCGCCAGCAAGCCGGTCATGGTGTACATCCACGGCGGCGCCTATTCGAACGGCAGCGTGACCGACCCGCTCAACGACGGGCAGCGACTCGCGGCGCGCGGCGACGCGGTGATGGTGACGGTGAACCACCGCCTCAACGCCTTCGGCTACCTCTATCTCGCGCGGCTCGACCCGCGCTTTCCCGACAGCGGCAATGCGGGGCAGCTCGACCTCATCTGCGCGCTGCAATGGGTGCGCGACAATATCGCCGCCTTCGGTGGCGATCCGACGCGGGTCATGGTGTTCGGACAGTCCGGCGGCGGCGCCAAGATCGCGACGATGATGGGCATGCCCGCCGCCAAGGGCCTGTTCCAGCGCGCCGCGACGATGAGCGGGCAGCAGGTGACGGCATCCGGTCCGCTCAACGCCACGGCGCGCGCCAAGGCGTTCCTCGCCAGGCTGGGGGGTGGCGACGTCGCGACGTTGCCGACCGCGCGGCTGGTCGAGGCGCTGGACGCGGTCGATCCGATCCTGGGCGGAGGCGTCTATTTCGGGCCGGTGCTCGACATGCGCTGGCTGACCCGCCACCCGTTCTGGCCGGATGCGAACCCGCAGGGCCTCGCCATCCCGATGATGCTCGGCAACGTGCATGACGAAACGCGGGCGTTCATCGGCCTCGATTCGCCCAAGGTCCGCGGGTTGAGCTGGGACAATCTGGCGGAGCGGATGGCGCCCGAGCTCCGCATCGATATCCTCCCCGAATGGGTCGTCGCGCAATATCGCGCGCAGTTCCCGACGTGGAGCCCGGTCGACGTCTTCTACGGCGCGACGACCGCGGGGCGGAGCTGGCGCGGGCAGGTGATCGAGGCGGAGGAGCGCGCTCGCGCCGGCGCGCCGGGCTTCGTCTATCAGGTCGACTATGCCTCGCGCGTCGATCCGCGGCGTGGCGCCTTTCACACCATGGATATCCCGCTGGTGTTCGGCACGCTCGACGCCAAGGGATCGGAGACCGGCACGGGCGCCGATGCGCGTAGCGCGAGCAAGGCGATGCAGGACAGCTTCGTCGCCTTCGCCCGCAGCGGCGATCCCAACCACGCCGGCCTGCCCCGCTGGCCGCGCTATACGCTCGACCGGCGCGCGACGATGATCTTCGACGTCGCCAGCCACATCGAGAACGATCCACGCCGCTGGCAGCGCGAACTCTTCGCGCGCGTACCCTACATCCAGCCGGGAAGCTGACGCCCGAACGCCCGCCGCGCGGCTTTTTCCCGCCGGACCCTTTGCACCTGCGGGACCGCCCGGAGGGGCGGAGAAAGAATGGTGCTGCCGGTGAGGATTGAACTCACGACCTCAGCCTTACCAAGGATGCGCTCTACCACTGAGCTACGGCAGCACTCGCGTCTCGACGCGGGAAGCGCGCCTAGAGACGACCGGGGACGGATTGTCAAGCGTTCGCTGTCGCGGCTAGGCAGAAGCGCATGAGCGACAAGGACGAACGCGCCGCGCGGCTGGCGGCGCAGCTGCGCGCGAATCTCCACCGCCGCAAGGCGCAGGCCCGCGCCGCGGACGCCGATCAGGCGGCGAGCGGCGCGCATTTGGAGGCGAGCCAGGCGCGATCCTCGGCGTCCAGCGACGGGCCGATCCGCTCCAAGACGCCGGAGTGATAGGCGTCGAGCCAGGCGCGCTCGGCCGGGGTGAGTAGGGCGGGCTCGATCAAGTCGCGCTCGATCGGCGCGAAGGTGAGCGTTTCGAACGCCAGCATCCGACGATCGGGATCGCCGCCCGGGATCGTCACCGGGACGGTGAGCAGCAGGTTCTCGATACGGATGCCGTATTCGCCCGCCTTGTAATAGCCCGGCTCGTTGGAGAGCATCATGCCCGCGCGCAGCGGCTCCAGGCTGGCGGCGCCGGGATAATTGGGGGCGGCGATGCGCTGCGGCCCCTCGTGCACCGCAAGGTAGCTGCCGATGCCGTGGCCGGTGCCGTGCGCGAAGTCGAGCCCGGCGTCCCACAACGGGCGGCGCGCGAAGCCGTCGATCTGCGCGCCCGGGGTGCCGTCCGGGAAGATCGCGGTGGCGATGGCGATGTGGCCCTTGAGCACGCGGGTGAAGCGGTCACGCATCTCGGGCGTCGGCGCGCCGATCGGCACGACGCGCGTCACGTCGGTGGTGCCGTCGGCATATTGGCCGCCCGAATCGATCAGGAACAGATCGCCGGGGCGAATCGGGGCGTTCGAATCCTCGGTGACGTGATAATGCGGGCTGGCACCGTGCGCGCCGGTCGCGGAAATGGTGTCGAACGAGGTGTCGAGCAGGCAGCCGGTCTCCTCGCGGAAGGCGAGCAGGCGGGCGGCGGCGGAAAGCTCGGTCTGCTGCCCGAGCGGCCCCTCCCGCTCGATCCAGCGCAGGAAGCGGCACAAGGCGGCGCCGTCGCGCACGCTCGCGGCGCGGTGGCCAGCGACCTCTACGGGGTTCTTGAGCGCCTTGGCGAGGACGACCGGGTCGCGCAGCGGCAGCACGGTCGCGCCGCCCGCGGCGAGCGCGGCGGAGATCGCCGCCACCGCGCGCTCGGGATCGGCGGCGACGCGCTTGCCGGCGTAGTCGCCGAGCGCCCGTGCGAAGGCGGCGCGGTCGTGCACGCGCACGGCGTTGCCGAGATGCTGGCGGACCGCGTCATCGACCTTCTCGGGCGCGACGAAGAGGTCGGTGGTGCCGTCGCTGCCGACGATCGCATAGCTGAGCGCCACCGGTGTGTGCGCGACGTCGGCGCCGCGGACGTTGAGCGCCCAGGCGATCGAGTCGAGCGCGGTCAGCACGACGGCATCCGCCCCGACCGCGGCGAGCCAGTCGGCGATTTCGGCCCGCTTGGCGGCGGACGAGCGGCCGGCATGCGCATCGTCATAGACGGTGAGCCGGGCGGGGGAGGGAGCGGGGCGGTCGCTCCAGACGGCATCGACCGGATTGTCGGCGACCCCGACCAGCGTCGCGTCCCGCGTCGCCAGTGCGGCGGCGGTGTCCTTCACCCAGGCGCCGGTGTGCAGCCAGGGGTCGTAGCCGATGCGGTTCCCCGCACGGGCATGCCCGGCGAGCCAGCCGGCGACGCTCTCCTGCGGCACCGGCACATAGGACCAGTCCTCGGCCGAGACCTGCTCGCGGACCTGCAGCGTGTAGCGGCCGTCGGTGAAGATCGCCGCCTCCTCCGCCAGCACCACCGCGGTTCCCGCCGACCCGCCGAAGCCGGTGAGCCAGCCGAGGCGCTGCGCATAGGCGCCGACATATTCGCTCATATGCTCGTCGGTCAGCGGCACGACGAAGCCGTCGAGGCCGCGGGCGGCGAGTTCGGCGCGCAGCGCGGCGAGATTGGCACTGGGGCTCATCGAACGGCTCCGTCAAAAGTCACAAAGGTCATGCCGTGGCATGTGCTTTGCGCGGAGCAGCGGGGCAAGCCCCAGCCGAGTCGCTCGTGCCACTATGGACAGGTGCCTGTGGGACAGTCCCCGTCGCGGCGATCCGTCAGTGCTTGCGGGGCAGCAGGTGGAGCGCGCCCGCGATGACGCCGCCGATGACGATGCCGACGATGCCCGAGCCGATCGCGCCGACCAGCCAGCCGACGACGCCCGCCAGCGCGCCTGCGGACGCGGCCGCGACCTCGGCGGCGTGATGGATCGCATGCGGGATGGCGGTGAGGCCGAATGCCTCCACCCCGTGGACGATGATGCCGCCGCCGACCCAGACCATCGCCGCGGTGCCGATCAGCGACAGCGCCGACAGCACGCGCGGCATCGCCGCGACCAGGCCGCGGCCGAACGCCTGTGCACCCGCTCCTGGCCGCCGCGCGAGGTGCAGGCCGATGTCGTCCATCTTCACGATCAGCGCGACGATGCCGTAGACGCCCGCGGTGATCGCGACGGCGACCAGCGCCAGCGCGATCGCCTGATTGACGAGGCTCTGCCCCGCGAGTTCGGCGAGTGCGATCGCCATGATCTCGCCCGACAGGATGAGGTCGGTGCGGATCGCGCCCGAGACCTGGCGGTCCTCGAGCTCCTGCGGGCTGGCCGCGGCGGTGGTGTCCGCGTCGTGGCCGTGGCCGGTGAGCGCGCCGAGGATCTTCTCCGCCGCCTCGAAACAGAGGAAGGCGCCGCCCGCCATCAGGATCGGCGTGATCGCCCAGGGCGCGAGCGCGCTGAGGATCAGCGCTGCGGGGAGCAGGAAGACGAGCTTGTTGCGCAGCGATCCGCGCGCGATCTTCCAGATGATCGGCAGTTCGCGCGCCGGGCTGAGCCCGACGACATAGGTCGGCGTCACCGCCGTATCGTCGATCACCACGCCCGCGGCCTTGGCCCCGGCCTTTCCCGCCGCGCCTGCGACGTCGTCGAGGCTGGCGGCGGCGAGTTTCGCCATCGCTGCGATATCGTCGAGCAGCGCGACCAGTCCGCCGGCCATTGTCGTTCCCCTGTCTGTCCCGCATCCGCCATGGCGGGCGGGGCGGGATCAGGCAACCGGAGACGTGTTTCCCGTCCTTTGCTAGATCTTCCGGCTCACTGGCGTACGCGGTCGACGAAGGCGCCGACGGACAGTTTGAGCGCCTGCAACTGATCGTCGACCACGGCGAAGGCGGTGCCGACGGCGGCGAGGTCCTGCGCGACGTCGCCGGCGAAACTGGTGAGATCCGCGAGCGTGCCGTCGACCCCCGCCGCGGCCAGCATCGTCCGTTCCGCGGCATGCGCGATCACGTCGAGCCGGCCGAGTTGCTCCCGCACGGTCTGGTGCGCGGTCTGCGACGATTGCTCGACCGCCAGCACGTTGTCCCGGATCGCCGCGTTGGCGGCCGCGGCGGCCGACACCATCGCGAGAATGCCGGCGAGTTCGCGGGCGATCACGTCGTTCGCCGAGGCGGTCTGGTGGGCGAGATGCTTGACCTCCTGCGCGACGACGCTGAAGCCGCGCCCCGCATCGCCGGCACGCGCCGCCTCGATCGTGGCGTTGAGCGCGAGCAGGTTGGTGCGTCCGGCGATGTCTTGGATCAGCGCGACGACCGGTTCGATCGAGCGGGTGTGGCCGGTCAGCCGGTCGAAGGTCCGCACCGTCTGTTCGACCTGTTCGGTGGAGCGCGACGCGATGGTCGAGGCGCGCTCGAAGTCGCCGCGGCTCTGGTCCATCGCGGTGCGCAACGCGCGCGCGGTGCCTGCCGCCTGCTGCATCGCGGTCACCGATTCGCCGACGGTGGCGATCACCGCGCGATTGCGCGCGATCATCCGCTCCATCTTGTCGCCGACCGCGTCCGCCTGGCCCCGCACCGCGCCGCTGCGCCGGCCTGCCTCCTCGATCAGCATCGAGAAGCTGGCCTGGAGGGCGCGCGCCTGTTCCTCGAGCTGTCGCGCGGTGTCGGCTTCCGCGCGGCGTTGCAGCGCGGTGGCGACCATCTCGCCCTGGATCAGGCTGAGCCGCACCATCGCGGCGGCGAGGCGGGCGTAGCGATCGGCATCCCCGCATCGGCGGGCGAGGACCGCCATGATCGCCAGATTGGAGGCTCCGATCAGGCCGATCAGCTCGGACGGCGCGACGTCGAAATCGGCATAAGCCGCGAACCGCTCGATGGTGGCATCGACCCAGCGCGCATCCTTGTGCGCACAGAGGAACCGCTCCTGCGACGCGGTCAGGCGCTCGGCATGCTCGGGGCCGCCGACGAGGGTTCGGAATGCATCGGCCAGTGCGGGGCGGGCGTTGCCGAGATGGTGCCAGACCGCCGGCAGGACCTCGGTCGCATAGCCATCGGCCACGATCGACCAGGTTTCGCGCAGGTCGACGTCGAATTGCGCGTCGATGCCATAGGCACGGGCATGCGCGTGGCGATCGTGCGACTCCGTCGGCAAGGATGATGCCGACCCGCGGCGCGTCATGGCTCTAATCCCGGTTGAGAACAGCCGTGAGCTTAATCCAGGTGAGCACAAGGAATGGTTAAGCGTCGGGTGTGCGGTGGCGGCCCGATCGTGTTCGGGGCGTCGACATGGCCGGGCAGGACGCTATGGCGAGGGGATGACCGCCGCAACCGCACCGATCGCCGACCGCCGCCCGCATCGCTTCGTCACCCATGGCGTCGCCATCGACGACCCCTATGCGTGGCTGAAGGACCCGAACTATCCCGAGGTCACCGATCCCGACGTGCTCGCCTATCTCGAAGCGGAAAATGCTTATTTCGAGAGCGTGATGGCGCCGCACCGGCCGCTGGTCGACCGCCTCTACGAAGAGATGAAGGCGCGGATCAAGGAAGACGAATCGTCGGTTCCGCAGAAGGACGGCGACTGGCTGTACTGGACCGCCTACGAGACGGGCGGCCAGTATCGCAAATGGTGGCGCAAGCCGGTCGCCGGCGGCGACGATCAGTTGCTGCTCGACGAGCCGGCGCTGGCGGAGGGCAAGGAATATTTCCGCCTCGGTGCCTTTGCGGTCAGCAACGACGGGCGCCAGCTCGCCTATGCGATCGACGACAGCGGGGCCGAGCGGTTCGAGGTGCGGGTCAAGAACCTCGACACGGGCGAGCATTGGCCCGAGGTCATTCCCGGCATGCTGTCGGACATCGTCTGGACCAGCGACGACGCGGGCTTCCTCTACGGCCTCGCCAACGAGCAGTGGCGGACCGACAATGCGCGCTTCCACCGGCTCGGCACGCCGGCGAGCGAAGATGTCGAACTCTACCACGAGGATGACGAAGGCTATCGCGTCGCCGTCGCCGAGACGAGCGACCGGCAGTGGATCGTGATCGGCACCGGCGACCATGTGACCAGCGAAGTGCGGCTGCTGCCCGCCAACGACCCTCTCGCGACGCCGATCCTGGTCGCGCCGCGCCAGCCGGGCCGCGAATATAATGTCGACGCGCACAACGGCACGCTGTTCATCCACACCAACGACACCGATCCGATGTGGCGGCTGTGCACCGCCAGCATCGACGCGCCCGGCGACTGGCGCGAGCTGATCCCGGCCGATAGGCATTTCTACATGACCGGCGTCGAATGCTACCGCGACTTCTTCGTCGTCGAGGGCCGGCTCGACGGGCTCGATCAGATCGCCATCCACCGCTACGACACGCCAAGGCAAGGTCGGGCGATCACCTTCCCGGAGGCGAGCTACGCCGCGGGGCTCGGCGACAATCCCGAATATGACGTGGCGACGCTGCGCCTCGGCTACGAATCGATGGTGACGCCGGGGACGGTGTACGACTACGACGTGGCGAGCGGCGACCTCACCGTGTTGAAGGTGCAGGAGATCCCCGCCGGCTACGATGCGGCGGGCTATCGTACCGAGCGACTCAAGATCACCGTCCGCGACGGCACGGAGGTGCCGGTATCGATCGTCTATCCCGCCGGTTTCCGGCGCGACGGTACGCAGCCGCTGTTCCTCTACGCCTATGGTGCCTACGGCTAT
>JBKBTU010000002.1:0-2892 GCA_046290715.1 Sphingomonas sp.
TGGCTCGATCGGTTGATCGACAGCGGGCGGATCGACGGCCTGTTGCTGGTCGGTCAGTCCGATCAGTCGGCGGTGATCGAGCGGACGGCGGCCCGCTATCGCCCGCTCGTCGTCTGGGGGGCCCATCGCCCGGGGCAGCAACACCTGACGATCGGGTCCGACAATGTCGAAGGCGGTCGCCTCGCCGCCCGGCATCTGATCGCGCGGGGCCGCACGCGGCTGCTCTTCGTCGGTGACCCGGCACCGCCCGAATTCGCCGACCGGCTGGCGGGCTTCCGCGCCGGTGCGCAGGAGGGGGGCGCCGCCGTCGACGTCGTGGCGACCGCCATGGAACCCGGTGCGGTGCATGCGGCGTTGCACGGCCTGCTCGATCGCGGCGCGGTGCCGGACGGACTGTTCGCGGCATCCGATATCGTCGCGATGACCGCGCTGCGCACGTTGGCGGAGGCCGGCGTCGACGTGCCCGGCGACACCGCCGTCATCGGCTATGACGACGTGACCCTGGCTGCGCATACGTCGCCGCCGCTCACGACGATCCGCCAGGATTTGGCGGCGGGAGCGCGACTGATGGTCGATGCGCTGCTCGCGCGCATCGTGGGCGACGTGGCCGAACCGGCGATCCTCGCGCCCGAATTGATCCTGCGCGCGTCCGCCTGAACGGAACGCCGACCTGTTGCCCGGAAGACACTTAGACGCGCCTGTGCAATCGATTGCGTGATTTATGTTGCAATCGATTGCGCGGCCGCTACGGTCCTGTTGCCGGCTCCCTGAGAGAGTCGCTCATTGGGAGGATCGCATGAAGGCCCGTTGCTACCTGCTGACCACTGCCGCGCTGTTCGCAGCCACGGCCGCACACGCGCAGGTCACGCCTGCCGATGCGCAGAAGGCCGACGCCCCGGCGACGGCGGAGCAGGCTGCACCGGCGCCTGCGGCCGGTGCCGAGGACGATATCGTCGTCACCGCCGTCGCGCGGGGGACGAACCGGCTTGATTCGTCGATCACCACCAGCTCGATCAATGCGACGGCGTTGACCGAGCTCGCGCCGCGCACCTCGGGCGAGCTGCTGCGCAACCTGCCCGGTATCCGGGTCGAGGCGTCGGGCGGCGACGGCAATGCCAACATCTCGGTGCGCGGCCTGCCGGTCGCGTCGGGCGGATCGAAGTTCCTGCAGCTGCAGGAAGACGGCCTGCCGATCCTGGAATTCGGCGACATCACCTTCGGCAACGCCGACATCTTCCTGCGCACCGACTTCAACGTTCGCACGGTCGAGAGCGTGCGCGGCGGTTCGGCCTCGACCTTCGCGTCCAACTCGCCCGGCGGCGTCATCAACTTCATCTCGAAGACGGGCGAGCAGGAGGGCGGCGCGTTCCAGCTGTCGGGCGGGCTCGACTATCGCGAATATCGCGCCGACTTCGATTACGGCGGCAAGCTGTCCGACGACACGACCTATCATTTCGGCGGCTTCTACCGCATCGGCGACGGCCAGCGCCGCGTCGGCTACGACGCGGTGCGAGGCGGGCAGATCAAGGCGAACATCACCAAGTCGTTCGCCAACGGTGGCTACGTTCGCCTGTACGGCAAGTATCTCGACGATCGCGCGATCGGCTATCTTCCCAATCCGGTCCGGGTGACGGGCAGCGACAGCAACCCCGATTACGTCAACCTGCCCGGCTTCTCGATCAACAACGGCACGCTGCACAGCGGCAACATCCAGAACGTGCTGACGCTCGACGGCAACAACCGTCCGGTCGCCCGCTCGATCGGTGACGGGCAGCATCCGGTCGTCGCCGCGGTCGGGGTCGAGGCCCGGCTGCCGCTGAGCGATACCTGGAGCGTGGTCGAACGCTTCCGCTACGCGGATATCTCGGGCGGCTTCACCTCGCCGTTCCCGGCCAGCGTCGGCGCGGCGCAGACCGTCGCCAACGCGCTCGGCGGCGCGAATTCGCAACTCTTCTATGCCAGCGGCCCGTCCGCGGGACAGCGGATCACCAATCCCGCGACGCTCGGCGGCAACGGTCTGCTCGCCAATGTCGTGCTGTTCGACGTCGACCTCAAAAGCCTGAACAACGTCACCAACGACATCCGGCTGACCGGCAACGTGCCCTTCGGCAAGGGTAATCTGACGCTCACCGGTGGCTTCTACGCCTCGCGCCAGGACATCGTCAGCGACTGGCTGTGGACCTCGTTCGTCCAGACCGTGCAGGATGACGGCCGGTCGGTGCTCGTCGACGTGCGGACCGCCGCCGGCACCCCGGTGACCCAGGTCGGCGTGCCGGGCTATTCGGCGAGCTTCTTCGGCAATTGCTGCCGCCGCAGCTACGACCTCGATTATACCACCTATGCGCCCTTCGCCCAGGCGGGTCTGGAGATCGGGCGGTTCAACCTCGACGGCTCGCTGCGCTACGACTTCGGGCGCGCGCGCGGCAGCGTCGCGGGGTCGGACCTCGGCACTGGCTTCGGCGCGGGCATCACGACGTTCGACATCAACGGCGACGGCGTGATCTCGGCAGCGGAGCGGCAGGTCGCGGTGATCCCGGGGCGGCGCTCGCCGCTCAACTACAACTACGATTACCTGTCCTATTCGGGGGGCGTGAACTACCGCCTGACCGACGCGACCGCGCTGTTCGTGCGTTATAGCCGCGGCGGGCGCGCCAACGCCGACCGTCTGCTGTTCGGCCCGTCGATCAACCCGACGACCGGCGGGCTGACCGATAGCGGCGCGGCGGTCGACTTCGTGCGGCAGCTGGAGGGCGGGTTCAAGTTCCGCCAGAGCGGCGTGTCCTTCTACGCCACCGGCTTCTGGGCGCGAACCGAGGAGCAGAATTTCGAGGCGACGACGCAGCGCTTCTTCGACCGCAACTACGAGGCCAAGGGCGTCGAACTCGAAGGCCG
>JBKBTU010000002.1:2991-12165 GCA_046290715.1 Sphingomonas sp.
AGGCGGCACCTATACCGACGCGGAGATCACGCGCGACGTGCTCAACCCCGCCGTCGTGGGCAATCGTCCGCGTCGACAGGCGAAGTTCATCTATCAGGTGACGCCGCAGATCGACGTCGAGCGCTTCACGCTGGGCGCGAACGTGATCGGTACCAGCAGCAGCTACGCGCAGGACAACAACCAGCTGAAGATGCCCGCCTATACGCAGGTCAACGCCTTCGTTGCGGTGCATCCGGCGGACAAGGTCACCGTCTCGGTCAACGGCAACAACCTGTTCAACGTGAAGGGCATCACCGAGGTCGAGGAAGGCGCGATCCCGGCGGGCGGCATCGTCCGCGCCCGCTCCATCTCGGGGCGGACGATCTCGGCCGCCGTCCGCTTCGACTTCTGACCTTGACCGAGACCAAAGGCCGGCCGCGCGTGAGCGACGCTCTCCTCCCCTTCGAGCAGCGCCTACATGCGGTCGGTCCGCGGCTGCGGCGCCAGCTGGCCCGCCTGTACGGTGCGGACAGCGTGGCGCCGCTCTGGTCCCGTATCGAAGCGACGCTGCGCGACGCCGATCGCGCTCGCGCGCCCGCGCTGCGCGCGCTCGATGACATGCGGCTGGCCGATCCGGACTGGTTCGTGTCGCCCGACATGATCGGCTATTCGACCTACGTCGATCGCTTCGCGGGCACGCTTGCCGGCCTCACCGCTCGTGTCGACCATCTCGAAAACCTGGGGGTCCGCTACCTCCACCTGCTCGCGCTGCTGAAGGCGCGCAGCGGCGACAGCGACGGCGGTTTCGCGGTCGCCGATTATCTGGCCGTCGAGCCGCGCCTCGGCACGATGGACGAGGTCGAGGCGCTGGCCGAGCGGCTTCGCGCCGGGCGGATCAGCCTGTGCGTCGACCTCGCGCTCAATCATACCGCCGACGATCACGCATGGGCGCTTCGGGCCAAGGCCGGCGAGGCGCATTACCAGGCCTTCTACCATATCCTCTCGCCCGAAGAGGCCGCGGCGCGCGAGCGCGATCTGGCGCAGGTGTTCCCAACGACCGCGCCAGGCAACTTCACCGCCGTTCCCGAAGTGGGCGGACAGGTGTGGACCACCTTCTACCCGTTCCAATGGGATCTGAACTGGGCCAACCCGGATGTAATGGTGGCGATGATCGAGGTCATGCTCACCCTCGCCAACCGCGGGTTCGAGGCGTTTCGCCTCGATTCGACCGCCTTCCTCTGGAAGCAGGCGGGGACCGATTGCCGCAATCTGCCCCAGGCGCATTACATCGTCCGGGCGCTTCGCACCGCGCTCGATATCGCGGCACCGGCGACCTTGCTGAAGGCGGAGGCGATCGTGCCGACGGCCTTCGTCCCCCCCTATTTCGGTGCGGACGAAGGCGAGGGCTTCGAGCCCGAATGCCACCTCGTCTACAACAATTCGCTGATGGTGTCGGGCTGGGTCGGGCTCGCGGAAGGGTCCGCCGCCTTGCCGCGCGCGATCGTCGCGGCGAGCGGCGGGCTGCCCGCCGGCGCCAACTGGCTGAGCTATGCGCGTTGCCACGACGACATCGGCTGGGGCGCGGTATTGGGGGACCTGCGCGCGATCGATCCCGATCCCGTCGGCCGCCTGCGCGCCGCAGCGCGCTTCACCGATGGCGGCACACTGGGAAGCTGGTCGCGGGGAGAGCCGTTCCAGTCGGACGGTTCGGTCCTCCACGGCAGCAACGGGATGATGGCCTCGCTCGCCGGGCTCGAGGCCGCGGGCGACGACCCCGAACGGCGCGAGATGGCGCTGCGCCGCATCGCCTTGCTGCACGCGCTCGCGATCGCGAGCGGTGGGCTCGCGACGATCTACATGGGCGACGAGGCGGGGCTGCTCAACGATCGGTCCTACGCCGACGATCCCGACCACGCGCACGAGGGCCGCTGGCTGCACCGGCCGGCGATGGATTGGTCGGCGCTCGCGAGCGACGCGGCCAAGCGGATCGCCGGCGACCTTGCCGCGCTGCGCCGCGCCCGCATCCAGAGCGGCGGCGCGGGCGCGCCCGCCGTCATCACGAGCGCGGACGCACGCATCCTCGCGCTTCGCTGCGGGCGCGATCGCGTCCTGCTCAACTTCTCCGGCGACGTTGTGCCGGTGGAGGCAGGCGGGCGCGATCGGTTGAGCGGCGCCATCGACCCCGGCCTCGGCGCATGGCAGGTCCTGTGGCTGGAGGGCGAGGGATGAGAGCCATGGAAGGCGCAGTGACGGTGTTCGGCTTGCTCGAGGCAGGCGAATATGAGTCCACGCTCGGTCCGATGACACGCGAAGGAAAAGCCCCGCGATGAGCCCGCTCGATCCCTCCGCCGCCATCGCGACCCACCCTGCCTCCGCGCGACCGCGCTTGTCGCTCGCGCGGCTGATCGAGATGAACCTCGGGTTCCTGGGGCTTCAATTCTCGTTCGGGCTGCAACAGGCCAACATGGCGCCGATCTACGGCTATCTCGGCGCCGACGAGGCGTCGCTGCCGTTGCTCTGGCTCGCCGGTCCGGTCACCGGGCTGCTGATCCAGCCGCTCATCGGCGCGATGAGCGACCGCACCACGTCGCGGCTCGGCCGGCGCACGCCCTATTTCCTGGTCGGTGCGGTGCTGTGCAGCCTGTGCCTGTTCGCGATGCCGTACAGCCCCGCGTTATGGGTCGCCGCCAGCCTGCTGTGGATCCTCGACGCCGCCAACAACGTCACGATGGAGCCGTACCGCGCCTATGTCGGCGACCGGCTGGCGCCCGAACAGCGGGCGTCCGGCTTTCTCACCCAGTCGGCCTTCACCGGGCTGGCGCAGACGCTCTCCTATCTCGCTCCCTCGCTGCTGGTCTGGCTGGGGTTCAGCAAGGAGGCGGTCGATGCCAACGGTATCCCCGACATCACGCGCATCGCCTTCGTGATCGGCGCGGTGCTGTCGCTGACGACGATCCTGTGGTCGGTGATCCGGGTGCCCGAACTGCCGCTGCCGGCGGAGGAGCGCGCGCGGCTGTCGGCCGAACCGCTGACTCTGCGCGGCGCGCTCGCCGACCTCAGGGTCGCGCTGGTCGAGATGCCGGCGCCGATGCGCCAGCTGGCCCTTGCCATGCTATGCCAATGGTATGCGATGTTCGCCTATTGGCAGTTCATCACCTTCGCGCTCGCCCGCTCGCTCCATGGCACCGCCGATGCGAAGAGCGCGGCGTTCCGCGACACGGCGCTGACCGTGGGGCAGCTCGGGGCGTTCTACAATGCGATCGCCTTCGCCGCCGCGATCGCTCTGGTACCGGTCGCCCGGCGCTTCGGTGCCAAGCGCGCGCACGCCGCCTGCCTGCTCGCCTCGGGCGCGGCGATGGCGGCCATCCCGTCGATCGGCAGCGAGGGCGGCCTGTTCGTCGCGATGGTCGGGATCGGCATCGGTTGGGCGAGCATGATGGGCAATCCCTACGTTATGCTGGTCGACATGATCCCGCCCGAGCGCAACGGCGTCTACATGGGCATCTTCAACATGTTCATCGTCATCCCTATGATGATCGAGAGCCTGACGATCCCGCTGATCTACCGGCCTTTGCTGAACGGCGATCCGCGGCACGTTCTGATGCTTGCAGGATTGCTGATGATCGCTGGCGCCGTCGCCACGGTACGGGTGAAGACCAAATTGCCGGCATCCTCGATCGGTTAAGGGACCAAGGCGGGTTGCGCCGGCTTCCACGGTCGCAGCCCGTTCCGCATCATCGTCCTAGGCTGGAAAGCCGGTAAAGAGGATGGGGTGACGAGTGTCGTTGAGGGTGCGCGGTTTTTTGCAACGACGCATCCCGATCATTGCAATTGTGAGATCGCCCGCAAAGGGTCACCAAAGGGCGGTGGAACCTGACTGCTCTTCTCGACCCGATCCGTCCTGTGGTTCTCAACCGGTACCCGGCGCCAAGCTGGGAGGGCTCTCCACGATCTGCAGCACGGACGATGCGGTTGTGCCACCCACCGGAGAGGCGGGGGCTATAGAGGCGGCGGCGGCGGTGGGGATGGTCATTCCCGAGGCGTGTTTGCCCGGAGTGGTAGCGAATCTCGCGTTGCTGGCCCGTCATGCCGAGACGCTGCGGGCACCGCGACCGTGATCGGGGCGGGGGCCATCGCCGATGCCGTGCGCCGGGGACGGCGGTCCGCCCGCGACCTGGCGGCGGAGGCGATCGCCGCCCTGGATGCCGCGGAGCCGGCGATGTGCGCGGTCACGCGCGTGCTGCGCGACCGCGCGCTCGCGGAGGCGGAGGCGGTGGACACGGCCGTCGCCGCCGGGCGTGATCCCGGGCCGCTCGCGGGCGTGCCCTATGGCGTCAAGGATCTGTTCGACGTCGCCGGCCTGCCGACGACGGCGGGATCGGCGATCTATGCCGACGCCCCGCCGGCGGCGCACGACGCCGAAGCGGTGCGCCGGATGCAGGCGGCGGGGGCGGTGCTGGTCGCGACGCTGAACATGGACGAATTCGCCTATGGCTTCGCGACGATCAACGCCCGCCACGGCACCACGCGCAACCCGCACGACCCCGAACGGCTCGCCGGGGGATCGTCGGGCGGATCGGCGGCGGTAGTCGCGGCGGGGCTGCTGCCGCTGGCGCTGGGGTCGGACACCAACGGATCGGTGCGCGTCCCCGCCAGCCTGACCGGCGTCTATGGATTGAAGCCTACGCACGGCGCACTGCCGATGGCGGGCGTCTTTCCCTTCGCGGCGAGCTTCGACGACGTCGGGCCGTTCGCCGCGAATGCCGCGGACATGGCGCTCGTGTGGGAGGTGCTGTCGGATCGCCGGGGCGCCGCCGGAAAGCGCCCGTTGCGGCTCGCGCGGCTCGGCGGCCGGTTCCGCGACAATGCCGATCCTGATCAGCTCGCGGCGATCGATGCGCTCGCGGCGGACACGCCGATCCTGACGCTGCCCGACATCGCCCGCGCGCGCTCCGCGGCGTTCCTGATCACGGCCTTCGAGGGCGGGGCGCTGCATCGCGATGCGCTGGCGGAGCAGGCAATGGCGTTCGATCCGGCGGTGCGCGACCGGCTGATCGCCGGCGCGCTGTTGCCGCGCGGGCTGTACGAGGAAGCCCTTGCGTTCCGCGAGACGTTCCACGCCGAGGTCGATGCGAGAATCGCGCCCTACGACGTGCTGCTGGCGCCCGCGACGCCCTGCACCGCGCCGCGTATCGACGATCCCTGGATCGTGATCGACGGCCAGCGCGTGCCGGCCCGCGCAGACCTCGGAATCCATACGCAGCCGATCAGCTTCGCCGGACTGCCCTCGCTCGCGGTGCCGCTGCGCCGGGCGGCCGGCGCGCTGCCGATCGGCCTGCAACTGATCGGGCGACGCGGCAGCGAGGCGGCGTTGCTGCGCGCGGCAACGCTTTGGGAGGCACGGGGCCTCATCGGCGCCTCGCCCGTCCCGGCGATCGAGAGGATGCGCATATGACGGGGGAGAAGGCGGGGGCGTTGGAACGTCGGTTCGCCCTGTCCCAGCGCGGTACCTCGGCGCGGACGGAGGTGCTGGCGGGCGTCACCACGTTCCTCACCATGGCCTATATCGTGCTGGTCAATCCCGCGATCCTGGGACAGGCCGGGATGCCGGTCGCCGGTGTCGCCGCGGCGACCTGTTTCGCCGCCGCCTTCGCCTCGATCCTGATGGGTCTGGTCGCCAACGTGCCGCTGGCGCTGGCGCCGGGCATGGGGCTCAACGCCTATTTCAGCTTCACCGTGGTGCAGCAGATGGGTGTGCCCTGGCCGGTGGCGCTCGGCTGCGTGTTCCTCTCCGGCGTGGCCTTCCTGATCCTGACGCTGACGGGGGTACGCCAGCTGATCGTGGCGGTGATCCCGCCGCATCTGTTCGCCGCGGTGGCGGGGGGCATCGGCCTGTTCATCGGCTTCATTGGCCTCAAGAATGCAGGGATCGTCGTGTCGAGCCCGGCGACCTTCGTCGCGCTAGGCGACCTCACAAAGCCCGACGCGTTGCTCGCGCTGTTCGGGCTCGCACTGATCGGCGCGCTGAGCGTGCGCAAGGTGCGCGGCGCGATGCTGATCGGCATCGCCGCGACGACCGCGATCGCGGCGATCGTCGGGCAGGTCCATGTCACGCCGACGCCGTACAGCCTGTCGGCGCTGACCGGCACCGCGTTCCGGCTCGACCTCGCCGGGGTATTCGGCGGGGCGGGGCGGCATGGGCTGGGGCTGCTCGAAATCCTGTTCGTCTTCCTGTTCGTCGACCTGTTCGACAATCTCGGCACATTGGTCGCGGTGACCAAGCGCGCCGGGCTGATGGACGCCGAGGGCCGCATACCCGGCCTCGATCGCATTCTGGTGACCGATGCGGTCGCGACGATGGTGGGATCGCTCGCGGGGACGAGCACCGTCACCAGCTATGTCGAGAGCGCGGCCGGCGTGCAGGCGGGCGGGCGCACCGGGCTGACCGCGGTGGTGACGGGGTTGCTGTTCCTCGCGACGATGCTGGTCGCGCCCTATGCGCAGCTGGTGCCGCTGGCGGCGACCGCGCCGGCGCTGATCGTCGTCGGCGGGCTGATGCTGCTGCCGGTGACGGAGGTGGCGTGGGAGGACCCGCTGGCGGCGATCCCCGCCTTTCTCACCGTGGCGATGATCCCGCTGACCTTCTCGATCGCCAACGGCCTCGCCTTCGGGATCGTCGCGCATGCGCTGCTGACGCTGCTGAGGGGTAATGCAACCCGCCGCGACGCGTTCCTGTTCGTCCTCGCCGCGCTGTTCGTGGCGCGCTTCGCCTGGCTGGGCGGGGCGGGGTGATGCGCACCATCTCCGCCCGCCACGGCATCGTCACCGCGCCGCATCATCTGGCGGCGGACGCGGGATGCGACGTGCTGCGCGACGGCGGCAGCGCCGCGGAGGCATGCGTCGCCGTCGCGGCGACGTTGGCGGTGGTCTACCCGCACATGACCGGGATCGGCGGCGACGGCTTCTGGCTGATCGCCGAGCCCGACGGCCGGACGCACGCGATCCACGGCTGCGGCGGCGCGGCGGCGGCGGCCGATCTGTCGCTTTACGCGGGGCTGGACGCCGTGCCGACGCGCGGGCCGCTCGCGGCGAATACGGTGGCGGGGACGATCTCGGGCTGGGAGGCGGCGCTCGTCGACGGGTCGCTGCCGCTCGATCGACTGCTCCGCGATGCGATCCGCTACGCCGAGGAGGGGGTGGCGATCACCGCCGGCGGCGCGGCGATCGCTGCGGCGAAGGGCGGCGAGCTGCGCGACCAGCCGGGGGCCTATGCCGCGATCTTCGAGCCCGATGGCCGGCCGCTCGCGGCGGGGGATCGGCTGCGGCAGCCGGCGCTCGCCGCCACGCTGCGACTGCTGGCGGCGGACGGGCTGGATGGTTTCTATCGGGGTGCGCTGGCGGCGCGGATCGCGGCGGACCTGGACATGCTGGGCAGTCCGGTGTCGGCGGCCGATCTGGCGGCGCATCGCGCGACGCGGCCCGCTCCCCTGACGGTGCCGATCACCGGTGCGACCCTCTACAACAGCGCACCGCCGACGCAGGGCGTGGCGTCGCTGCTGATCCTGGCGCTGTTCGATCGGCTGGGGATCGACGGCGTTGACGACGGCGCCTTCGTGCACGCGCTGGTGGAGGCGACGAAACAGGCGTTCCTGTGGCGGGACCGGCATTGCGGCGATCCCGCCTATATGACCGCAGCGGCGCAGGCGCTGCTCGACGACGATGCGGCGCTCGATGCGATGGCGGCGCGGATCGATCCTCGTCGCGCGCTGCCGTGGCCGCAGCCGCCACAATGGGGCGACACCTGCTGGTTCGGTGCCGCGGATGCCGAGGGGCGCGTGGTGTCGTGCATCCAGTCGACCTATTTCGAATTCGGTTCGGGACTGGTGCTGCCGGGCACGGGCATCACCTGGCAGAATCGCGGCAGCAGCTTTCGGTTGGCGGCTGACGGCTGGAACGCGCTGCGGCCGGGGCGTCAGCCGTTCCACACGCTCAATCCGGCGCTGGCGCGCTTCGATGACGGCCGCGTCATGGCCTATGGCACGATGGGCGGCGAGGGCCAGCCACAGACGCAGGCGACGCTGTTCGCGCGCTATCGCGGCGGCGTCGACCTGCAACAGGCGATCAGCCGCCCGCGCTGGCTGCTCGGGCGGACTTGGGGCGAGCAGAGCACGTCGCTGAAGATCGAGCCCGGGTTCGACGAGACGGTCTGTGCGGCGCTGGCGGCCGCCGGGCACGAGGTCGAGCGGCTGGAGGCGCCGAGCGCGGTGATGGGGCATGCCGGTGCGGTCGTCCGCCACGGCGACGGCCGGCTGGACGGCGCGAGCGATCCGCGCAGCGACGGGGGCGTCGCGGCGTGGTGAGCGATATGGCCGCCGGCGGTGCGCGCGCGGTGGCGCGCTGCGATGTGCTGGGCGTCGCGCCCTATAGCGACACGGCGGACGGCCTGTACCGTGGCTGGCTCGGCCCGGCATGGCGCGCGGCGCAGGATGCGGTGGCGGACTGGATGGTCGCGGCCGGCATGGCCGTGCGACGCGATGCGGCCACCAACCTGATCGGTCGCTACGAGGGGACGTGCGACGGGCCGCCGCTGCTGATCGGCAGCCACCTCGACAGCGTGCGCGACGCGGGGCGCTATGACGGGCCGCTCGGCGTCATGCTGGGGATCGAATGCGTCGCCGCACTGCATGGGGCGGCGCGGCGGATGCCCTTCGCGATCGAAGTGATCGCGTTCGGCGACGAGGAAGGATCGCGCTTCCCCGCGGCGATGCTGACGAGCCGGGCGGTCGCGGGTACGCTGGACGCAGTGCCGGCGATGACCGATGGCGCCGGCGTGACGCTGGCCGATGCGCTCGCGGCGAACGGGACTGCGCCGGAGCGGCTGGCGGATGCGCGCCATGCGCCGGCTCTGGCCTATCTGGAAGCGCATATCGAGCAGGGGCCGGTGCTCGAAGCGGAGGGGCTGGCAGTCGGCACCGTCACCGGCATCGCCGCGCAATGCCGCTATGCGGTGCAGGTGACGGGCGTCGCCGGCCATGCCGGGACGACCGCGATGCCGCTCCGCCGCGACGCGCTGGCCGGCGCGGCGGCGATGGTGCTGGCGATCGAGGCTGTCGCGTGCGCCGATGCGGGAGACTTGGTGGCGACGGTGGGGACGATCGCGGCCGCGCCGGGTGCCGCCAACGTCATCGCCGGTGT